>JAISDM010000101.1 GCA_031264885.1 Peptococcaceae bacterium
CGCAGCAGTTCCTCCTGATCGGCGTGAATCGCGTAGCGGATATTTATATTTTGTACCAGCGTCCCTTGCGCAAACCGGACATACCCGCCCACATGGGTCGTGCTGGTATTGATGTCGTCGGTGAAAGCGATGTTCAATCCCGCGCCGCCGGTATCCGCCAGCGCCGCCGCCAGGAAGGCCACGGCCCGGGCGGCTTCCCCGGTCAGCAGCTTCGCTCCGGCGACCGCGCCGGCCAGCTTGCCGATGGCGTTGACGCTGTTCCGGGGGTACGCGGCGTGTCCCGCCACGCCCTTGGCCGTGATCCGCGCGCCGCCGTCCGCCGCTTCCGTCTCCACGTCATATCCGGCCAATTTGGCCTGAATATCCCGCGCGTCCCCTTTGACGACGATCCAGGCGCTGTCGGGCACCGAGTTGGACGCGACGCCCCCGTGGAACGCCAGCACCTGATCCGTCCCGATGTCCGCGGAGAGATCGACTGTGAGCAATCCCTTTTCGCCGTAACATACGGGGAACGAACTGTCACACACCAAAGTGAACGCGGGCAAATTCCCGTGTGTCTCGGTGTAGTGAACCACATCCGTCATGCCGGATTCCTCATCCGCGCCCCAAATCACGCGGACGGAGTGATTGAGTTCCACACCCAAACCGTCCAGCAGCCGCAGAACGTACAGAGCCGCCACCGCCGGCCCCTTATTGTCCTGAGAGCCGCGGCCCAGAATGTATCCGTTCTCCTCCCGCGCGTCATAGGGGTCGAACCGCCAGCCCTCACCCTCGGGAACCACGTCAATATGGCCCAGAATGGCCAATTCCTGTTCCCGTTTGCCCTTCCGCAAGAAACTGACGGTATAATAGCCGTCGTTTTCCGTCTCGTAGCCATAGCCCCGTCCGATGGCGGCCGCCTCGTCCACCGCCCGGCCCAAACCGGCGCCATAAGGCAAACCCGGCAAGGCGTCCTCTTTCACACTTTTGATGTTGACCATCCGGATGATGTCGCGCGCCAACGCGCCGCGGTGCGCGGCGAGCCAGCCGTCGATTTTTTGATCCAAAACTTTATCCATAGCAAACACCTCCAGTCATATTTTCGATTCATGTTTCCGGCCCGCAACCGCGGTTTGGCATTTCACCCGTCATTCACGGCGCCGTAGGGGCGGCATCCTGCCGCCCGGGACTGTTGGGAAACGCGCCCGAATGATTGCCGGGCTTGTCTGTCCCCTGTCATTCCGGGCTTGTCCCGGAGTCCAAAAATGATAAACCAAGGAACCTGGATTCCGGCATAAAGCCGGAATGACAAGATACAACCCGGAATGATGCGGAACGGATACATCCTATTTTGAAAACGCGCGTCTGTCAAGGACGGGCGGCAGAATGCCGCCCCTACAAACATGTCATTCACGGGCCCGCCGGGACCCAACAAAAATTTTATCTTCCGCGCAAAGCGTGATATAATGTTTTTAATCAGCTTTTATCAAAAACTGCGGTTCGCAGTTTAGAATTTTGAATGCGCCATATCCCGGTGAAGGAGGAGATGGAGACGTAAGGGACACATCTCCTCCCTCACCGGGGGGTTTTTGCCAAACTACGAATTGAAAATCAAATAAAGAAGGAATCCTTATGCAAATCTTGATTACCGCGGGCGGCACCCGCGAACCCATCGACGGGGTAAGAACCATCACCAATACCTCCACCGGGCGGCTGGGCGCCTTGATCGCGGAAGCGTTCGCGGCCCGTGATTCCGTGACAGAGATCCATTACCTGTGCGGCCCTTCCGCGGCTGTCCCCCGGTCCGGCAAGGCCCGGATCATACCCGCCGCCGATGTGGCCGGCCTCGAAGCCGCCGTCCGGAACATTCTGGGACATCATCGAATAGACGCCGTCGTTCACTGTATGGCAGTCAGCGATTACCGCGTAAGACGGGTAACCTCCGCCGCCATGATGGCGGACGCCTTCGTGAACCGCCCGGAAGAAACGTCCCAGCCCGCCGGCCGCGCGGAAGCGGAATCACTGATGGTCTCGCTGCTGGATGAAGCGGCGCCCGTCGCTGCCGGCGGCGGCAAAATCAGCTCCCAAATCGACCGCATGGTTCTCGTTATGGAACGAACGCCCAAGATCATATCGCTTTTTCGGGAACTGTCGCCCCGGTCCGTCTTGGTAGGGTTCAAGCTTCTGGACCACGCCGGCCATGAGGATTTGATGGACGCCGCCCACGAACTGATGAAGAAAGCCCAATGCGACTTTGTGCTGGCCAACGACCTGCGGGACATAACCGGCCAGAGCCATGTGGGATACTTGGTCGGGGCCGGCAAAAGCGTCCGGCGCCTGAATACTAAGGAAGAGATCGCGGAAGCCATCGCCGAAGCGGTATTGGAACAAAGAAACGGAGGCGGTTCGCAATGAAAGAGGTTCTCCTGGGGGTCACAGGCAGCATCGCCGCTTACAAGGCCGCCGACATCGCCAATATGCTGACCAAGAAGCAAATCAGCGTCCACACCGTCATGACCCGCGCCGGAACCCGGTTCATCACCCCGCTGACCTTCCAGACTCTGACCAAAAACCGGGTCTACACCGATCTGTTTGACGAGATCTTTTATGAGGACGTCCGTCACATTTCCCTGGCAAAAAGGACGCATTGCTGCGTGATTGCCCCCGCCACAGCCAACATCATCGGCAAGCTGGCTTCCGGCGTCGCCGACGATATGCTGACCACCGTGGTCATGGCCATGCGGAACAAACCCATCCTCATTTGCCCCGCCATGAACACAGCTATGTACGAAAACCCCGTCACCCAAGGCAATATCCAAAAACTGCGGGGTTTCGGCTTTCAATTCGTGGAACCCAAAGAATCCCTCCTTGCCTGCGGAGATTTGGGGAAAGGCGCGCTGGCGGACGCGGACGTTATCGTGGCGGCAGTCGGCGAGGCGCTGGAGAAATCAGAAGCGGCGTCTGAAGCGTCTGGCGCTTCGGCGGATTAACAAATCTTCGATCAGTAAAATTAGGGACTCGGGGAACAGACGCGCACAATTTTACCGGCCGCGAATCTTTAGCGCCGCCCCATCAGAAACAGGTGTCCTTCCATCAGCGCCACTTCCTCCGGATCGTGGGTCACCATCAGCACCGTCTGGCCTTTCGCGCGGTCCTTGATATAACCGGCGGTCTGTTGTTTGCTCTGCGCGTCCAGCCCCTGGAAGGGCTCGTCCAAGAAATATACATTGGCCCGGGATAATATTGCCCGGGCAATAACCACCCGCCGCCTCATGCCGCCGGAAAGCTGGGACGCCGGCTTGTACAGGCTGTCCCCCAGGCCCAATGCCTCCAGATCCGCGACAATCTCCCTCCGCCCGATCCCTTTGGCGGCGGCAAAGCGGACATTGGCGACGGCGTTAAAACTCTCCAGCACGCGGTCTTCCTGAAAGACCGCGCTTATTTTTTTCCCTTCCATGCCTTCGATGCTGCCGCTGTCGGCAGGAGTCAGCCCCATCATGATACGGAACAACGTGGTTTTGCCCAGACCGGAATCCCCCATCAGACACGTCGTCTGCCCGAAGGCAAAACGGACGCTGAAATCCTCCAGCACCCTCTGTTCGCCATACGCTTTATTGAGCCCGGTAATCACAATGTCCATTATATCCGCTCCAATCGGCGATAAAAGAGCTTCAGCAGCCCGATAAACGCCTTCTCAAAGGCCACGCTGACGCCCACGATGACCAGCGTCCAGGCGAACAAGCCCGTCGAGTCCAGATACACCTTGGCCTCATACAGCTGCTCCCCGACGGATCCCCTCGGGATACCGATGACCTCGGCAGCGACGCCGGACTTCCAGGCCATGCCGATGGATACGCTGCACGCGGCCAGAATATAAGGCTTCAGCTGCGGCAAGTAGATATACACAAACCGCTTGCCCCAGCCTGTCCGAAAGACCTCCGCCATCTCCAGCAAATCCTTATCCGTGGACCGGATTCCCTGCAAAAAATTGGTGTACACAATGGGAAGCACAATTAAATACGAAACAAATACGGACAAACGTTCCGCGTTGAGAAAAATCAGGCAAAGGATAATAAAAGAGGCCACCGGCGTGGATTTGATCACCGTCATATACGGCCACAGCAAGATTTCCGCCAGACGAAAGCGGCCCGCGGCGGCGGCCAGTAAAGCCCCGGTCAAAAGCGCGCAGAAAAACCCCGTCAATATACGCGCGAATGAATAGGCCACCGTCAGCCAAAAGCGGCCCTCCAGCAGCATACCCGCCAAATGGCGCACGACCCTGTGCGGCGGCGCCAGCAAGATATCATAGCCCAAAATCCCGGCGCCCACCTGCCAAAGCGCCAGCGCCAGGAGAACGGAACCCGCCTTCCAAAGCAAACCGCCGCCCGGCCGGGAACCGTCCCCTGGAGCCGACGCCGGCGGCGCCGCGACCGCTTTGCGGTCACGGATGTCCTGACGGCGCCGGTTTTTGTCACCGCTGGTAATAGAACGCGTCGTCAGGGAGCGCCCCTCCCACCGACCGGGGGTTTTGCTCATAAAGCGCCTCCAAATATCCTTTCACGGCCCGCTTCATTTCATCGCCTTCCAGGCAGACGATGTTGCAGTAAGGGATGGCCTTCGCCGCCACGTTCGCGTTGATGATGTCATATTTCTCCACCCACTGAGCGCTCTCCTCCACATGGGCGTTGATGTAATCCGTCGAACCCTTGTAATCATCCAGAAACCGGCGAACCGCCTCGGGGCGCTCCTCAGCGAATTCCGTTCTGACCACCGCCACGCCGGTGACCAGCGTGCCGGCGTTCCCCAGCTTGCCCCATTCCTCGGTCAAATCCAGCGCGATCCTCAAATCCGGCAGGCTGCTCTGAGCGACCGTCACGAAAGGCTGCGGCAGCAAACCGATTCCGCCGCTCTGTCCCAATTGAGCCACCACCTCCGTGGGCTCGGTCTTCCATTCAATCGTCAGATCCGTTTCCGGGTCCAGCCCATTGGCCTGGAGAATGTACTTAAACGTAAATTCCGGAACCGCGTCCTTGCCTGTGGCATAAACGGTTTTGCCCTTCAGATCGGCCGCGGAACGAACGCTCTCCCCTGTTTCTATAATGTACAACACGCCCAGCGTATTCACGGCCAGCACCTTCAGTTTGCCCTGGGTGTTGTTGTATAAAACCGCCGCCAAATTGACCGGGACCGCCGCGATGTCCAATTCCCCCTGTACCAGCTTGGGGTTCAGCCCATCCGCGGAAGGCGCCATAGTAAACTCATAATCATTCAGCGCCGTCCCCTGCTCCGCCGACTCCAGCAGCTGAACCAATCCCATGGCCGTAGGCCCCTTCAAGCCGCCCAGGCGCACCGTCTCCTTGGGCTCCGGCTGTCCCGCCGGGGCCGTCTGTTCCTCAGAAGTTCCGGATTCGGCGGACGCGCCTGGATTCGAAGGCTCCGCGTCCGCGCTGCCGCCGTTTCCACACCCGACCGGCCCGGCGCAGAGAACCGCAGTCAACACCCAAACCAACGCAAATGAAAAAAATCTCTTCACCACATATTTCCTCCTTTTCCACGACGCCTCACTGCGATTCACAGCTTGGAAATCAGGCGTCTTTTATTCCCCTCCTGGGCATCGATCCCGACCGCGTCCAGTGGACGAGGAAGGGAGGGTGAGATGGGGCAGGCACGTGGCGAAGGCAAGCGGCGCCTGCCGCGCAGACTGAGCCCGTGTCCTAACCCGGAGGGGTGGCGCGTAGCGACGGGGTGGTTCCTTCGTTGCGCCACCACCCCGTCAAGCGCAGTCTCCACGCCGCCTCACCCGTTCGCTTTGATTCTCACATAATTATGCTTGACCCCGGGTTTATCGCTTTCCCTCTCGTCGATCTCATATTTGGCGATGCTCTTGATCAGAGGCGTCAATTTAGGGAACCCGAATAGCCGAGGATCGAAATCCGGCCGCTTCAGATTCACCTGATTCCCCACAGAACCCAGGAAGGCCCAGCCGTTTTCGTCCGCCACATCCATGATGGAGCCCGTAATCAAATCAACGACGTCCCCGGGCACAACGGTCTCAGGCGCGCGCATGGCCTCCTTAATGATCTCTATGTAGACAAACTTATCGCAAGCCACCACGAAAGGATTCGGCGTCTTTTTTTCGCCGATGCCCAACACATGCATGCCGGCTTCTCTGAGCCGGGTAGCCAGCCGGGTAAAATCACTGTCGCTGGAAATAATGCAGAAGCCCTCCACTTGCCCCGTATAGAGAATATCCATCGCGTCGATGATCATCGCCGAATCCGTGGCGTTTTTGCCTGTAGTATAGCTGTACTGCTGAATCGGCGTGATGGCGTGTTCAAGCAGCACTTCCTTCCATCCGTTCATCCCCGACCGGGTCCAGTCGCCGTAGATCCTCCGTATGGTGGCGGAGCCGTACTTTGTAATTTCCTCCATAATGGCGCGGATATTGGCGCTGGATACATTATCCGCGTCAATGAGCACCGCCAGGCGGATGTTATCATTCTTTCCCAAAGCGACACCTCCTTCCCATCTTTCCATCTTCCTGTTATGTAGTGCCCCTTTGTCAACCCATAAAATATGGAAACTCCGGAACACCGCATTATAAATATTTTGTTTGTATTTCCACCGCCTGAGGGCACATGGAAAGAGCTTCAGATTTAACAGTTCTCCGGCATTGGCCACTCTGTTATACGCGGATTGGATACCGCAGGTCAATGGTCCGCCGCGAGTTCTGCTGTCTAACAGCGTGAATCAAAGCAATTTCTTGCAGTGTCAACATAGGAAGAACGCAGATAACTCAAACCTTGAAGTTCATCTGAAGCCCCGTCCACATGTCCTCAGGAAGTTTGGGTAATAATATTTGTGCGGCATAATCAGGGCAACGGTGGAGACCGACCCGACGCTTGCCGTGGCTTATACGATGAAACGGCGGGTTTAAAATCTGCCGTTTTATTCATCGGTAAGTCAAAAGCGGATAAACTCATGCCACATTGTCTGTCATCAATCCCCACATAAAGCACGCCAGTTCCCTTGCTATCGCCGCTGTCGCAACATTTCTTTCTGTCCCGTTTTTGAGCGTCATACGGTAAAATTTTCGCCGCAGCCGTTCATTCGCCTTATCCGCATAAGCGATTACTTGCGGAGTGTTACCGCTTTGTCTGCGTTTCAAATCTATTGATTTATGACCAACCGTACCTCGTGTATAACCTTGTGCAGCCTCAACCAAAAGCCTTCGCAAATGGGAATTCCCCGCTTTTGTAATACCACTTCGAACAATTTTACCTCCGCTTGAATCCTCTCCGGGTACAAGTCCAAGGAAGGCTGCCAACTTTTCTGCTCCGGCGAAACGCTTGAAATCACCGATTTCAACAATCATTGACAATGCCGTATGCGTTTTTACACCAATCAAGCAACTGAGTTTTTTCACATCCCTGCTATATCTTTCATCTCCGGCCAGTTCCTCGATCCGTTTATCTAAACGCTTGATTTTATCCGTCAGATATTCGTAGGTGATCAGATATTCACAGAGGCTTTCCCCCAATATTCCTTCTAAATCCAGTGATTTCAACCATGAAACGTGCTTCCCAGTCCAGTATTTTTTCCCGCCGTCAAAATGATACCCATGACGCAAAACGAATGCCAATATCTGCTGTTTTATCACTTTTAAAGCTTTCTTTTGGTCATCCCTCATGCGGATGAAGTCTTTCACAGCCTCATCCTCTGCCGTCGGAACAAAAACTTCGCTGTATGTGCGAAACGCCAGACATTTAGCAATGTTGCCGGCATCCCGCTTGTCTGTTTTTATTCCGCCTGTGTTCATAATTCCCATGGTTGTCGGCGCAAGTATCACACATTTGACGCCGTGATCCATGAGTTGATGATATAGCGTGTAGCCAAGACATCCCGCTTCGTAACCGCAGACAAATTCAATATTTTCCCCATAACGCATCCTTATTTGCTCAAGATATTTCAAAACCATTTTGTAGTCTGGCGTAACCGTCTGTTTGTACTGCAAATCGTCCTTTTCAAAGCTGTAACAGCAAAGGGTGTAATTTTCCTTGTGGATATCCATGCCAACATAGTGTATACTATTCATTGTAGTGTTCTCCTTTTTGTATGCGGTAAGTCCCGTTTTAATTGTATTCTTTACAATTAATATCAGATAAATCCGCGCTTTGCAAAATTAGGGGGGCACTACATATTGTCTAA
>JAISDM010000108.1 GCA_031264885.1 Peptococcaceae bacterium
GAGGATATGAATCTGACAGTCGCTTTACATCTCGGCTTTGCGTGTACAATGAGGATTGGCGAAATACTTGGACTGACATGGGATGGTGTGGATGTAAGCGACAGCGCGTTAGAAAGTAATTCGTGCCATTTGCTCGTAAGTAAAGAGCTTCAACGGATAAATATCGAATACATTGATAAACTCCAAGCCAACGAGATTTTTTTCAGATTCCCGAACATTATGCCCAATTCAAAATCCGTTCTCATCCTGAAGAAACCGAAGACAGAATCCAGCAGCCGCAAAATATGGATACCCAGGACGGCCGCCGAAAGCCTCCGGGTGCAAAAAGCGAATCAAGCGGAGCAAAGGGATCTTTTTGGCGATATTTATACCGATTATAATATGGTCGTCGCCGGCAACACAGGATATCCTGTCGAACACCGAATCATTCATAAGGCTATGAATAAACTCATCGCCGAGCACGGGCTTCCAAAGGTCGTTTTTCACTCCCTCCGCCATTCCAGCACAACCGCTAAACTGAAGCTGACAAACGGAGATTTGAAAGCGACGCAGGGCGATACAGGGCACGCAAACGCCGCTATGATTATGGATTTGTACGCTCACATTCAAGACGACGACAGAGTGGAAACCGCGCGAAAGTTTGAGCGGGAGATCTATGGCCGGGGGCAGCAGAGCAAAACCGGCAAAAATGAGCTGGAGGTTCAGCGGCTTCTGCAAGAGGCGCTTGCGTCGCCTGAGATCGTGGCGACGCTGGCAAAACTCGTCGCCGCCCAACAAAGTGTTAGCCAAATTTAGCCTCGTTAGCTCGTGTTAGCCAAACGGTCATTTCTGTTAGCCTGGAAGGTAAAAATCCCATGAACCTGTTAGCCAAAGTTTTTGATCATCAATACCCAAAACTTGTATGCCGAAACCTATATCGCAGGCATACAAAAAAAGCGCCGCGATTCCGAAAAACCGCGGCGCATCAATGATTTCAAGCACGCCAGGAGGGATTCGCCAGCCCTGCGCCTCCGGCTTGGTCTGATGGCTTGGCGCAAGCGCCCGCGCCACGTTTTGCTTCGCAAAACGCCCTCGCGGGTTCGAATCCCACGAGGGCGCTACGCATTGCGTAGTTGATCTATTTCACGTCTGTATGACGCTTGTTTCAAGCACGCCAGGAGGGATTCGAACCCCCGACTCACGCCTTAGAAGGGCGTTACTCTATCCTGCTGAGTTACTGGCGCATATACAAATTATACCAAATTGGCTGTAGGCAAGCCACTAATTAGAAGGCCGTTGCTCTATCCAACTGAGCTACTGGCGCGTATACAAAAACTTGCTCCGAAGCACTGCCTTAGTGTATCAGAGAAAGCCGCGGCAGTCAAGTCCGCCGGTTTTGGTTCCCGATGAAATCTTTCAAAGCGGGGATCAGCGATTGAATCGCCTGGCTCCGGTGACTGATTTTGTTTTTTTCTTCCATAGAGAGCTGCGCCATGCTTAAAGAGGATCCTTCCGGCTGAAAGATCGGATCATAGCCGAAGCCCTTGGTTCCCACCGCGTTTATGAGGATCCTGCCCCGGCATTCTCCCTGGGCGGCAAATTCCTGGCCATCGGGCAGCACCAATATCATAAAGCAAATAAAACGGGCCTGCCGTTTGCTGGGTGGCAATCCCCACAGTTTTGTCAAAACCTTCTCATAATTTTGCGTGTCGCTGCTTGATTCCCCGGCGTAACGGGCGGAGCGGACGCCCGGCTCGCCGTCCAGCGCTTCCACTTCAAGCCCGGAATCGTCCGCGAGAACCAGCATTCCCGTTTGCCGGTGTACCGCGCGGGCTTTGATTATGGCGTTTTCCAGAAAGGTGCCGCCGGTTTCCGTCATCATCGATTCCAGTTTTTTCATCCGCAGCGCGGCGCGCTCTCCAGGACTGCCGGCGCGCAAATTCTCGCCGTCGCCGTCACCCTCATCCTCATCATCATCGTCATCATCGTCATCATCGTCATCGTCATCTTCGTCTTCGTCATCATCGTCATCATCGTCATCGCCGTCATCGTCATCATCGTCATCATCGTCATCGTCATCATCATCATCGTCATCGCCGTCATCATCATCATCATCATCATCGTCATCTTTATCATCGCCGTTGTCTTCATCATCATCGCCGTACTCTTCCGCGTCATCCTCTTCGGCGCTTTCGCCGTCCTCGCCGGCGGCGGCCTTCAGAGCCTCTTTTTTTCGCTCCTCATTTTCCCAAAAGGACTGGAGATCCGTCAATGTCCAAATTTCAGCGGACACGTCTTTCAGAAGCTCCGCCAGCTCCCTGACTTTCCCTTGATTATGGGTCGCCATTAAGATTTTAGTAATCATAAAAAGCCGCCTCCAACTTACGCTTTTGATATTGGATGATTTGTTCAACGCCAACCCAAGCCAAATCAATGAACCGATCCAATTCCTTCCTGGAAAAAGGCTCCTGTTCGGCGGTGCCTTGAATCTCGATTAGGTTTCCTGAGCCGGTCATGGCCACATTCATATCCACGGCGGCTTTTGAGTCCTCTTTATAATCCAGATCCAGACAGTGTTCATTCTGGATTTTGCCCACACTTACCGCCGCAAGCCAGTCTTTAACCGGCATTTGTTTTATCAGGCCGCGGTTCAGAAGCTTGCGCGCCGCCAGAATCAGCGCCACATAAGCTCCGGAGATAGAAGCGGTTCGCGTGCCGCCGTCCGCCTGGACTACATCGCAGTCCAAAATCACGGTCCTTTCGCCCAGCAAGGTCAGGTCCGTCACAGCCCTCAAAGACCGGCCGATGAGCCTTTGAATCTCCTGGGTGCGCCCGGTCAGTTTGCCCCGGGCCGCTTCCCGCGGGGTTCTGACCAAGGTCGCCCTCGGAAGCATCGCGTATTCCGCGGTCAGCCAGCCTTGTCCCATTCCTTTTAAGAAGGAAGGCACTTTTTCCTCAACGGACGCGTTGCACAGCACTTTGGTATTTCCGATTTCAAATAAAACCGATCCGTCCGCCCAAGGCACATAATTTAACGTCATACTCAGTCGTCTCAATTCATCCGGCTTTCTGCCGCTATCTCGCACGCCGCCTCCTCCTTATCCAAAACAACCCGGTCGACATCCTGAATTTTCATTCCGAGGAAAAAAGATCCGAAATAAGCGAATTGATCCGGATCGCCGCTGCATATAAACCGGTGTTCCGGCAATCCCCGCAGCATCTTGAGGTAGTTTTTCTCAAAAAGGATGGCCTTTGCCTGATTGACCGTTTCCCAGGCGGGATCGATCAGACGGACGCCGTCTCCCATAAAAGATTGTATCGCTTCCGACAAAAACGGATAATGGGTGCATCCGAAAATCAGGGAACGGATCCCCTGATCCTTCAGAGGCGCCAGGCACTCCCTCACAGCCTTGGCAGCCTCGGAGCCGTTTACCTTGCCGGCCTCCACCAGAGGCACAAAGGGAGGGCAGGCGACCACATAAGACTTCCTCTCAGGCGCCTCGCGCGCCAAAATCCTCTGATAAACGCCGCTCTGCGCAGTCGCCTGCGTAGCGATCACGCCGATCGGCCCGCTTCCGCCGTTTCTTAGAGCACTGTGGATTCCGGGCTCAATGACGCCGACCACAGGCACCGGACTGCGGGCGTTAATAAGCTCATAGGCCAGAGCCGTGCTGGAGTTGCAAGCGATGATAATCATTTTACAGCCCTGCCGAATCAAATAGTCGGATATTCTGAGGGCAAAACCCTGTAATTCCTGCGGATCCCGCCCGCCATAAGGCACATGAGCCGTATCCCCGTAATAGAGTACCGCCTCCATAGGTAATTGTTGAGACAATGCTTTCATAACCGTCAAGCCGCCCATACCGGAATCAAAAACACCAATCGGCGCTTTTAAATCAATGATTTTCCTCACCCGCTTCATCTTATCTTTAAAGAGTCCGTCCATATCATCATATGCCCCTAGTATCTTAGTATAACCAAAGATGAGCCAAAGGACAACCAGAAAAAATCCAATCTGCAATCGCGGCTTGAAAAAAATTCCCCTTGCTTGGATGGGTGGCAGCCTGTGGCTGACAGGGGGTGAATCCGTGACGGAATTTCGGCGCATGCCAAAGACGGGCGGCAAAATGCCGCCCCTACGAGTGCATCATTCAAGGTATTGTAGGGGCGGAATTTTGCCGCCCGTCACCATCCGGGAACGTCAAAAACCGCGTTGTTCACGCAATATATCGTGTGTCATTCTAATTTTTATGCCGCCAGCCCCAAAAATCTGCGGAGGATGGCCGCGGCTTCGGCTCGGGTGGCGCCGCCTTTCGGATCGAAGAGGTTCCCGGGTTTGCCGCCGATGATCCCCGCCTGCCGCATGGCTTGGACGGCGTCCAGCGCCCAGGCCGATATGTCGGCGCCGTCGGCAAAAGCGCCGGAATCCGGGGAAACAGGCAGCGCGTACCGCGCCGCGTTCGCGTAATTATACATCATCACGGCCATTTCCTCCCGGGTGACGCTCCTTCCGGGATCAAACCGGCCGCCGCCCACACCCGACGCGGACACAATCTGATGGGCCGCGGCCCACTCCACGTAAGGCAGGTAATAGGCGCCGGCGCGGACGTCGCTGAAGCCGCTTGTGGTATAGGCGCTCATATCCGCGCCGGAAAACCGCCCGAGGGCCGTGATAAACATGCCTCGGGTAATGGCTGTGTCAGGCGAGAATTCCGTCATGGACGTGCCCGTAAGCAAGCCTTGTCTGGCCGCGAAATCAATGTCGCTTTTCGCCCAATGTCCTTTCGTATCCGTAAAGGGCGGAGAAAACACAACCCCCGCGAACGCGTCGCATATCAGCAGCCTTTGGGCGCTGTCCGCCAATAACCCGCCGGGCGCCACAGGAAAAGGGTCGCCGGCGTCCGCGTCGGACTTGATGACGGTCGTCACCTGTCCCGACTGAATTTGCCGGACGGCGCCGTTGCCGGTATCCGATACATAGACGGTTCCGTCCGGCCCCGCCGCGACGCCTGTCGGCGCGGAAAAACGCGCGCTGCCGGCCGGCCCGTCCAGGTAATCCCCGCCGTAATAGGCGTCGGAACCCTGGTCATAACCCGCGCCCGCCAGGGTCGTCACCTGTCCGTCCGCGAACATTCTGATCCGGTGGTTCCCTGTGTCCGCGATGTAGAGCGCGCCGCCGCGCCAGGCCAATCCCGTGGGCGCGTTGAATACTGCCGCTTCAGCCGGCCCGTCCGCGTAACCTCCGGATTCACCGGTTCCGGCGGCGGTGGTCACGTTTCCATCTTTGTCCATGCGCCGTATGCGGTGGCTGCCGGTATCCGCGATGTAAACATTGCCGTCGTCGTCCGCGGCCAGCCCGGTGGGATTCGAGAAGGCGGCGGCCACGCCTCTGCCGTCTTTCAGTTCGCTCTGGCCGGAACCGGCGGCAGTCTTGACGCTTCCGCTTCCGAACCAGCGGATGACGCCGCCGTCCGGGTCGCTGACGAGATAACCGCCGCCAAAAGGCGTGATGGCCCACAGGGACAGAAACGCCGCTTCCGCGTAGGATCCGTCGTTATAGCCGCCGATTGCCTCGCCTGTCTGATCTTTTGCGCCTGAGCGGCCCACCAGTACCGTGGGCGGCTTGCCGGATTCCGCCCGCCAAATGACCTTATTGAGCGCGTCGGTCACAAGATAGGAACCGTCCTTGTCCCGCAGGACAGCGGTAGGCGATCCCTTGTGAAACAACACGCCCTCAAAAATCGCTCCGGAGTCCTGGACGCCGGGATCGGCCGCCGCCGCGGATCCCGGCAGACCGGCGGCGCCCAGCATCAGCGCCGCCAGCGCCGCGCATATTTTTTTTCGCATAATGCCTCCTTATATTATGAATTTATTTTATCCGTTGACGACGGGGCCGCTGATGGGCGGCGTTACGTCTGAGGTGACGTCGCCGCCGGTGTAAATCACGGTCCCTCCGGAGGTATTGTCAATGGCGGCGGCGCCAAAGCCGGACACATAGCCCGAGGACATATTGAACGTCCCGCCGGACATGACGGTTACGGCGGGGGAAGACCCCGTTCCGTTGATTTTACAGCCGGTCAGGTTGAATGCGCCGCCGTTAATGAGAACCGCGCTTCCGGTGTGGCTCTGGGTGTCGGGACCGATGACGGTCCCCATATTTGCCGTAACCACGCCCCCGTTCATGATCAAAAAGCCCTCTATGACGCCGTCTGTGAAGTTAAACGCGCCGTCGTTCACAATGACTGCCGCGTCTGTATAAAAGTACGTATTGGTTCCCAAGTACGCGAACAGATTGACCGTGCCGCCGTTGACGGTCAAGGGGCCGTACAGCGCGATGATGTCGCTTGCGTTCTGAGCCATGAGATCCATGGTTCCGTTCACGTTAATGAGGTTTGTGGCGTAAATCTCCCCGCCCAGCTTCATCGCGCCGGGATTCGCCGCGTCTCCGTTGATTAGCGTCAGTCCCATGCCAACCACGCCGCCGGAGTCATTGGCGAATGTGGCCTCGGACAAATTCAACAAAGTACCGCCGCCCCACAGGGAGCCCTGATTGAGGAGCGTGCCTCCGGTTACGCCCGCCACGGCTCTGGGGACGGTCAGCGTCTCATTCGCCGGAATCTCCACATCCGCGCCGGAGGGAATGATCACCGCGTCATACTGTTGAAAGTATTCCATGACCTGGGCGGCGGTGGTGCTGCCGGCCGGCAGGGTATATGTACCGCCAATCCATGGAAGCGCGGGCGGCGTGGGTGTTGGTGTGGGCGTTGGGGTCGGTGTGGGCGTCGGCGCGGCTGTAGGCGTGGGCGCCGGTGTGGGCGCGGACGTGGGTGTGGGCGCCGGTGTCGGCGTGGGTCCCGCAGTGGGCGCGGATCCCGCCGATGAACCGGTTCCGGCGCCGCCTCCGCCTCCGCCCGCGCCGCCATACAGAGGATCGATCCGCTGACTGTTCTCCATAGACGCCCGCGCCGCGGCAGCCGTCCCATAGGCCGTTTCCGCCAACCCTTCGTCGACGGCCAGCCGGCTGTCCGCTCCGTTTATAATCTGTTCCGCGGATAAAATGGTTTCGGCGGTGATTCTTTCCTGAAGAGCGGGGCTGTTTTTGACCTCTGCCGCCGCGAAGCCGGGCACGTCCCGGGCCTCAAATGTATCTTTCACAATGACGACTTCCGTGCTCCTCCGCGCTTCCGCCTCCTCGCGGATATAGGAGACGGCCCGTTCCCCGGCGTAAACGGTTTCGGATTTGACCTCGCCCGTCAGCGGATCATAACAAACGATCGTCACCTGTCCCGACAGCACGCAGACCTCCGCCGCCGTCTCATCAATGACGCGCGTCCAGCCGGATGTACCCCGTATCCCGACGATCATGGTGGATGTGCGGATATTCAGGCTCTCATCCTCGGCGAGGGGCGCCGTTACGTTGAAAAACAGTTCGCCGGTTTTCAGGTCGATTTCCAATTTTTTGCCTGATTCACGCACCTCCGCGTTGCTGCTTGCGTCCAGCTTGGCCGCTTTTGTCTCGTCCAGACTGATGTAAGCGTAGCTTTTTCGGGCCGTGGCCAGCGCGTAACCGTTGAACAGCTTCATACGGCTTAGAATACTCAGGGTTTTTCCGCTTTTGTTTTGGAGACTGACCGTTCCTTCCGTCTTTTCAAGTCTCAGCGTAACCGCCGTCTCCGCGCTTGCCGCCGGAGAATAAGACGCAAGCAGCGGCCAGATACACGCGGCAGCGGTCAGGGCCACAGACAGCAGCCGTTTTGATCGGTTCATGCAATACATCCTCCTTTGTCACTGACAGGACTAATCCTAACAATTGTTTGTAGTCCTTTGTTCTTTCAGCAGACAATATTTATGGATAAATGTATATGGGCGGCCGCCCATTTTCGCGCCCATTTCCTCTGGGCGCGGCTGTCACGGGGGCGTCGTCTTGCCGTTTCGGCGCCGGATTCCGGGCGGCAGAATGCCGCCCCTACGGTATTGTGAATATGATGTCTGTAGGGGCGGCATTCTGCCGCCCGCGGCTGTCACAGGCCCTTTACCAGCAGGATCAGATCCCCGCGGGAGGCGCAGTCTGTTTTGGCCAGCATGTTGCTGACGTGGTTGCGCACCGTTTTTTCGGAGATAAACAGACGCGCGGCGATGTCCGATGAGGACAGCCCGTCGATGAGCAGGAACAGCACCTCCGTTTCGCGCTCGGTGAAACGGTATCGCGCGAACGTCTCCTTTGGCGGCGCCCGGGTCTCTTTTTTCCGTACCAGGGCTTCGCCGAAGGTCAGCAGCGCCAATGCCGCGAGCATGGCGCTGTACACCGCCAAAACCGCGAAGCGGTCCAGGGACGCGGAAATCATCGGGCCCCAGAATCCGCCGATTCCGCAAAACAGAGGGTACAGCATACCGGGCAGGCACACGGTCAAACGCGCGTTCCGGGAATCGCGCGCGGCGGAGATCAGGACGGTCATGATGTACATGAGAAAAAAACCGCCGAAAAAATAATTTAATCCGGCCCTCCGGTACAGTTCTTCCGGTGTTTCCAGCAGCAGCGCCACCGGGGTCAGCAAAATCGCGCTGATAAAGGTTACGAGATTTATGTATTTCCCGTTTTTAATGTCCGCGATCAGGCAGGCGATGACCTGACCCGGAATATAGAACAGCACGGGATAGAAAAAGGCGCCGCCAACCGTGCGCAGGGGGACGCTTCGCGCCACAAGACTGTCGCTGAGCCCTATGATCCACGAGATGAGTACGACGGCGGCAATTTTTGGCGCAATCAGCCCCTTTGCCCCGCCGCTGGGGCTTGGGGCGGCTTCCGCCGCTGTTTCCGCGGGCGTTTCCGGCTGAGCGAAGGGGAGCTTGCGCAGCAGAAGAAACAGCAAAACGGCCACAGACGCGGCGGTGAATCCGGCAAGGAGGCTGGGCAAATGGGGGTTCCCCGCCAATGCCCTGCAAAGGGCGTAGTGGAGGGATAATCCCGCCAGGGACGCGACCGCCAGGATCCGGCCGACCGGCGCCTCGCCGAGGTACAGGCCGTACAAGAGAAATGAGGCGGCGCCTGTGTTGAAACCGGCCAGTATATAAAGGCAGACGGTGGCGCCCCAGAACAGCGCGGGCGTCTCCACGTTCGCCTGAAAAACGATCAAAGGCACAGCGGCGGTAAACACGGAAACAAAAATAACCCCGCGCCGTTTTTGATTGCTCAGCAAATCTTTGCCGAGATAGAGCAGCCATACGCCAATCGCCACCGAAACGCTGTATACCGCGTACACGGCCCGGGCCGGCGGGCCAACCGCCAAAATCCGGTCCGCTCTGACCGTGGTCAGAAACTCGCAGTTCATAATAGAAAACAGACTCAGGGCGAAATACAGCGTGACAGGGATTTGTTTTTTGTCAAGGACGGTTTTCAACCGGCCGCCTCCCTTCCGTTAGTCATAGGCTAGTCATAGGCTTCCCGCGCCATCAGCAGCATGGCGATCCAGTAATCCCGCTCCTTCGGCTTCGCCTGCCGCACGCGCTGAAGACAAGCCTTCTCCGAAAGAAGAAAATCCCCCCGGACGCGTCCGCGCGCGATCTGTTCCTCAGCGTTCAGCAGACGCCGCCAGGAGGCGCCGGACGCGGCCAATTTCCTCATGACCTTCTCCGCCGGCGCGTCGTAGGCCGGATACCGCAGACAATCCTCCTCCGCGTCGTAAAACAGATTGTGGATCTTTCCGCTCACGGCGTCTTTTGGCAGAACCGACGGCAGCTCAACCGTATTTCGCGCGTACAAATAATAAATATATTTGGGACGGAGCCCGTTTCCGCGCCGGATGATCCGGCCGACGCGCTGGATGCGCTGCCGGCTTCCGCTGCCGCCGGACAGGAATATACCCGCGTCGGTTTCCGGCACATTCAGTCCCTCGTCCAAGGCGCGGCAGCAGACGATGATCCGGTTTTCCCCCTGGCGGTAGGATTCCAGCGCGCGCCGCTTCACCTGCGGATCCATATCGCTGTGATACCGGCAGACCCTTCCCGGATAAAGCCGGTTCAGCCGCCCGTAAATGTCCTCGGCCGCGGCGATCCGTTCGGTGAACAAAATGATCCGGCAATCCGGCGGCAGCAGGCGTATTAACTCCAGTCCGCAGGCCGGCCGCGCCCGGGCCGCGTGTATGGCGTCTTTGCGCTTGAGATAGAGCAGCCACAGCATACGCGCCATATCGCCCACCTGATCCATCTGATTCAGCAGCAGCCGCAGTTTGCGGACGAAGGCCAGGCCGTACACATCCTTCAAAGAGGGACAGACCTTCTTCAATTTCATTTTTAAACGGAAAATTTTATCCGAGAATTCTTCGTATTCCTCATGTTCCTCCGGCGTAAAATCCACTCCGATGTTAAAAACCGT
>JAISDM010000248.1 GCA_031264885.1 Peptococcaceae bacterium
CGCTTGTATCTACGACAGAATGGGTCGAGGCAAATTTAAGCGATAATTATGGCATTGGATACGCGTCACTGAGTACGCCGCCTGACATGCATTTCATGCTGAGCCTTTATTATAGGACAGGCGCGACACCGAATTTTCCGGATTACAGGGAAATAGACGATCTTATTCAAGCCGGCAGTGTAGAGCTGGATTCGGAAAAACGCGCAGAAATATACAAACAGGTGCAAATAAAGTTATCTGAGGATATCCCGTGGTTCCCGCTTCATCTAGTCAATTTGATCATGATCTCTCAACCAAATTTAAAGGGCGTCTATACCAAGGGAGCGGCAGGCTCTGATGTAAGATTTGATCTTGCGTATGTTGAGCAATAAATGTTTGTAATCAATACCCATAATTAGCAATATTGGATAAAAAAGAGTCGGTTTTTCCTATCCGATTATTCTCCTGCCGGAGCGATGGGGCGCCAACGTTCGAGATAACCTGCATTAGATACATATTGAGAGCGGTTTCCATATCAACACCATATCGGCTGAATATAGACTTTGCTCTCGCCGCCAGTTCTCCGTTCACTTTCACAAATATTGTATCCATCGCCCCTCCTATTTAGGTTACAGTAAAATTCAGGTTGCAGTAAAAGCCGAAAATTTGGCCAAAATGCCTTCGCGGATTCAGGTTTCGCGAAGGCATTTTATGTTCGTGGCCGACTGATTCTATTATTATATCACATGACACATCCGGCGTATAGGATCACGTCCACACAAGATATTTCCGCAGTCTGGCGAGCACTTCGTCCAAATTCAAGGGTTTGCCTACATGGCCGTTCATGCCCGCTTTAAGGCAGTTTTCGATATCTTCCCGGAATACGTTGGCGGTCATGGCAATGATGGGGACGGTTTTCGCTGTGGGCAAATCCAGCGCCCGTATGCTTCTGGTGGCTTCGTAACCGTCCATTTCCGGCATTTGCACGTCCATAAAGATCATATTATATTGATCGGGCGCGGCGCTGAAGCGTTTAACGGCCTCTTTGCCGTTTTCCGCGCAGTCGATGACCAGTCCGGTAGGTTCCAGCAGCGCCAGCACGATCTCCCGGTTGATTTCCACGTCTTCCGCCAGCAGAATCCGGAAGCCTTCAAAGCAATCCGTTTCGTCAGGCGGTTCCTCCGTTGCCAGCGCGCTGCTTACGCCCAGACACTCGTTGATACAGTCCACGATATCGGAAGGGAACAAGGGTTTCGGCAAAAACCGGTTCACGCCCGCTTTCCTCGCGTCGTCCTCGATCGCGTTCCATTCCGCGGAAGTCGTCATCATGACGACGGATTTGCCCGCCCCGCGCTCCTGAATTTTGTGGGTGAGCTCCACACCGTCCATGCCCGGCATCTTCCAGTCCACAAAATATACGTCGTAGGGATCGTTCCGCCCGATGAGCGCCAGAGTCTCCTCCCCGTCGGCGGCTATGTCGCAGGCGATGCCCAGGCTCTGCATAATTTCTTTGAAATATTCCCGGGCTTCCGGCACGGCGTCCGCCGCCAGTATGCGGATATTTGACCAGTTGACGCCGGGATTCAACAGACTGTTCCGCTTATCCGCGCCGCGGCGCGCTTGAATCGTAAAGGCAAATACGGCCCCTTTCCCCAGTTCGGATTCTATCCATATTTTGCCGTTCATCATCTCCACAATACGCTTAGAGATCGCGAGACCGAGTCCTGTTCCGCCAAACTTGCGGGATGTGCTGCTTTCGGCCTGCTGAAACGAGGTGAATAATCTCGCCTGCTGTTCCTCCGAAATGCCGATGCCGGTATCGGATACTTTGATTTGCAGGGTGCAAACATCATATTTCTCTTTCGTTAATTGCGCGTCAAGATGGATGTCGCCGTATTCCGGCGTGAACTTCACGGCGTTGGAGAGCAGGTTTATGACGACCTGAAACAGCCGCTGCTCGTCGCCGATCAAGTAATGCGGGATGTGTCTGTCGATGTGTATCGTGAAATTTTGCTTCTGTTCCTCCACCCGGAAATTAATCACATTGGCCGCCTTCTGGAGCATCTCTTCAAAGTTGAATTCCACGGAAGTAAGCTCAAGCTTATTCGCCTCGATTTTTGACATATCCAGTATGTCGTTGATGATTCCCAGCAGATGCGTGGAAGCGCTCTCGATTTTTCCGAAGGCGTAATCTTTCCGGTCCGCGTCGGAGGCCGATTTTCCAATAGAAACCATTCCGATAATGGCGTTCATCGGCGTTCGTATTTCATGGGACATGTTGGCGAGAAAATCGCTTTTAGCGCGCGAAGCTGTTTCCGCCGCTATTTTTGCCTGAGACAGCTCGGTGATATCGCTCATTACGACGACGGCGCCGAGGCATATGCCGTCTTTCTCTATGGCCGGCGTAATTTCCACCCGAAAGACGAATTCGTTTCCGTCCAGAAACGTCACTTTTTCCTCATACCGCTCCGGCTGCCTGTTGCGGATTACATCCGTGCAGCGCGCGTCCATGGCGCCCACCCAATCCGCCGGCATGACCTTCTCAAAGAGCGCGGCGAAAGGCTGCTCCACCATTTCACGCATATCGCCGTATCCCAGGAGCGCCACAGTCTCGTCGCTTCCCAGCACAAACTGCATTTGGACGTCAAGCATAAACGTGATGCCCGGCGTGTTCTTCAGCAAGAGCTTGTTGTAAAAATTGGACATCTCTTTGGCTGCTTCGTTCGCGTCGCGCAGACGTTCTGTCTGTTCGTGCATAATGGAAAGCGCGCGGTGATCCCTTTCCAGTTTTTTGTACTGACGCACGAGCTGATTGTATTCTTTTTGCCAGTTTTTTTCGGTGATGTTGTCCATGACGCTGTTATCCATAATAGGGCTCAAAACATGCAAAAGGTGACGGAGCAGTTATGAAAGCGGTTGGAAGCCTCGCCGTCCTTGTAACGGGCGGGGCATATCTCGCCGAGGCAATACGCGCCCGCCAAAGAAATGCCCTCCGGAAGCATTTCGGAGAGGATCCGCCCCTCGGCGTCGGCTTCGGCGCCGAGAATCATCGCGCGTCCGCAGCAGGAGATACAGAGAATGGTTGAGTATTCATAATCCGGCGCCAGTTCCACTTCCCGCAGCAGCGCGGTCATGGAATCACGGCAGGCCGCTTTGATGTCGGTCTTATTGACCAGGCATATATTGGCCAGTGTTCCTGTGGGCACGTCGCCCACGAAGGCGCCGGCGCCGGTTTCATGGTCAATGCTCAGAATATGCCGCATCAGCGGAACCTCATCCTCCGCGTCGTCCCGGGTCAGCATCATGGGGTAGGACGTGAACGCCAGCAGGGGATCGGCCACATCCGTCTTTAACCCGAAGCCTTCCAAATATTCGACCAGGGTCTCGCTCCCCACGCGGCGAACCACATTCCCTTCCGCCTCTACCACGCGGCGTATGCGTTCGGCGAAACGCGAAGTGACGTGCCGAATGGCAAAGGCGGGCTTTATATTGCCCCAAACGCCGACCATCACCAGCGCGTCCCGGTATTCGGCGCCGGACAAAAACACGCGGGCCCGCTCGTAATCATAGTCGTCTGAAGCGACGCCGCCCATTACGGGAGCGTTTCCCGCGGCTTTGGATAAAATTTCAGGATACCGGTCCCCGGAAAAAGGCATCCCATTGGGACAAAAAACAAAGAGGACACCCGGCTTCGCGTCATAAGCCGCGGCTTTTTGCGCGGTTTCCTCATAGACTTTGACAATGGCCGCCTCATAATCACCTTGGGAGAGCGGTCCGGAAACGGCCGGGAAAAAGCCGCAGTCCTCCGCTGTCAGAACCGTCAGCACCGCCGCCGCCTCATGATGGCCGCCCGAATCTATGGTGGCAAGGGTCGTCATGCCGGCAATATCCACGCCCAATAGGTTTTTCAGCTCCATTGAGAGGGCCGGCGCGTCCATATCCGCGTCGCAGAGCAAAATGCCGGCCGCGTTTTTTTCGAGAACCAGCTTCTCCTTGATGGCGTCCGCCAGCTGGCGGGCGGCTTCCCCGGCGTCGTCTATCTCATATGTAATGGCAGTCGCGCTTTTCATGGGATTTCAGTCCTTTCACGTCACGATATGATTCATTATATCACATAACGACACATAATAAAGGGCAAAAAAAGTTAATTGCGATTTGTGATTTATGGGTATTGTTTCCCGCCCTCTTGCGAACCGGGCGGAAGGCTGTTAAAATAGGGAGGTAATATTCCGGCGAAAGAAGCCGCGCGGCGGAACGGGCCGCGCGAGAGGGAGGAAGCCTTTTGATTCGCAGTATGACAGGGTTCGGCAGGGGCGAGGCGTCCGGTTCCGCGCAAAAAATCCTTGTGGAGATCAAGGCGGTGAATCACCGCTATGGGGAAGCGGCCGTCCGGCTGCCGCGGGTTTACGCCGCTTTGGAGGAACGTGTCCGCAGGCATGTGTTGAATACGGTTTATCGCGGGCGGACAGAGGTTTTTATAAAAATAGAGGATGTTTTGGGAACGGACCGGCGGATCAGGGTCAACAAAGAGGTGGCGCTGGCATATTATGGGGCGATGAGAGAATTGGCGGCGGAACTGGGGATTTCCGCGGACATTCAGGCGTTTCAGCTCGTTCAGCTGCCGGAGGTGGTTGTGACGGAGGAACCGCAGACGGATATAGAGGCCGTTTGGGACCTATGCCGGGCCGCCTTGGATGAGGCGCTGAGGGAACTGACCGCCATGCGCGAGGCGGAAGGCGCCAAGCTTGAGGCCGACTTCATGGGCAAGCTTGAGTGGCTGAAACGGCAGACACAAGCCTTGACGGATCAGGCGCCCCGGCTGGCGGCCGCGTATTATGAGAATCTGTTGGGGCGCCTGCGCGATCTGGCCGGCGAGATCCCCCTGGATGAATCCCGGCTGGCGATGGAGGCGGCTTTGACGGCGGACAGGTGCTGTGTGGATGAGGAATTGGTCCGGCTGGACAGTCACATACGCCAGTTTCATGAGATCCTGGGGGAGGGGAAGCCGGTCGGGCGCAAACTGGACTTCTTGCTCCAGGAAATGAACCGGGAGGTCAATACCATAGGCTCGAAGGTCGACGATCTGGAGATGTCGCGGGTGGTGATCGATATGAAAAGCGAACTGGAAAAAATCAGGGAACAGGCGCAGAACGTGGAATAACGCAGGGGTGAAACAGATGGAGATCAAGCTTATCAATGTGGGTTTCGGGAATATTGTGGTCGCGAATCGGGTCCTGGCCATCGTCAGTCCTGAATCGGCGCCGATCCGGCGCAGCGTACAGGAGGCCAAGGACCGGAATCAGCTGATCGACGCGACCTACGGAAGAAAGACCAGGGCGGTGCTGATTCTCGATACCGGGCATGTGGTTCTGTCGGCGATTCAGCCGGATACTATGGCAAACCGGATCGGCGCCAGGACCGCCGGGCATAACGAAGAGGCTGAGGCATGAACATGAGTCAGGGGAAATTATTTGTATTATCGGGACCCTCCGCCGTGGGGAAGGGGAGTCTGTGCCGGCTTTTGCTGGAGCGGGATCCGGAGCTGACTTTGTCTGTTTCGGCCACGACGCGCGCCCCCCGGAGCGGGGAGATCCACGGGAAAGAATATTTTTTTTACAATGAAAAGGATTTTGAGGGGATGATCCGGCAGGATTCTTTCCTGGAGTGGGCGAAAGTGTATGATCATTATTATGGGACGCCGAAGGCTTATGTGGATGAAATCCTGAACTCGGGGAAAGACTGTATTCTGGAAATTGACGTGCAAGGCGCGCTGCAGATCAAAAAAAGACGCCCCGGCGCGGTCTTGATTTTTATTAAACCACCTTCCAGAGAAGCCCTGGCGGAACGGATCCGGAAACGCGGAACCGAAAATTCCGACGAGATTCAAAAACGCGTCAGCCAGGCGGATTCTGAAATGTCCTATCAAAGTGAATACCGGCATGTGGTGGTGAACGACGATTTGCTCAGGGCGGCGGACGAAGTTCAAGGGATTATGAACGGATACAGACAGGAGGAAAACGGATGAAACAACCCCCAATCGATACCCTGATGGAAAAATTAGACTCCAAGTACGCGCTTGTGGTGGCCGCGGCCAAACGGGCGAGGATTCTGACCGGAGGCAAGGAATCTCTGATCAAAAACCTCCCGCCGGATGTGCGCAAGCCGGTGAGCGTGGCTTTGGAAGAAATTATGGAGGACAAAATCGACATTGAAATGCCCAAGGGCGGCATTAAATAACCAGGACAGGAGAGATATGAATGGCTCGCAAATTATTTACCTCTGAATCAGTGACGGAAGGACATCCGGATAAGGTGGCGGATCAGATCTCGGACGCGGTTCTGGACGCTTTGCTGGCGTCCGATCCCATGGCGCGGGTCGCGTGCGAGACCTCTGTGACCACAGGGCTGGTTCTGGTCATGGGTGAAATCACCACCAGCAGCTATGTGGATATTCCCAAATTGGTCAGACGGAAGATATTGGATATTGGCTATGACAACGCGGATTACGGATTTGACGGCAGAACCTGCGCGGTGGTGACGTCCATCGACGAACAGTCCCCGGACATCGCCATGGGCGTGAATAAGGCGCTGGAAGCCCGGACGGGGGAGATGTCCGAAACCGAGATAGAGGCCACAGGCGCCGGCGATCAGGGGATGATGTTCGGCTACGCCACCAATGAAACAGAGGATTATATGCCGCTGACTGTCCATTTGGCGCATAAGCTGACCCGGACCCTGGCCCAGGCGCGCAAAGAGGGGATATTGCCCTACTTGCGCCCGGACGGCAAGTCGCAGGTGACCGTGGAATATGACGGCGACGGCAAGCCGCTGCACATCAACACGGTGGTCCTGTCCACTCAGCACGCCGGGGAAGCGTCTTTGGAAACCATCCGCAAGGACGTCATCGAAAAAATCATCGTGCCGGCCATGCCCGCGGAGCTGATGGACGCGAAGACCCGTTTCCTGGTGAATCCCACAGGCCGTTTCGTGATCGGCGGCCCTATGGGGGATTCCGGCTTGACCGGGCGGAAGATCATCGTGGATACATACGGAGGCATGGCCCGTCACGGAGGCGGCGCCTTCTCCGGTAAGGATCCCACGAAGGTGGACCGTTCGGCGGCTTACGCGGCCCGGCACGCCGCCAAAAATATCGTGGCGGCGGGACTGGCGGGCCGGTGTGAAATCCAATTGGCCTATGCCATCGGCGTGGCCAGGCCGGTGAGCGTCATGGTCGAGACCTTCGGGACAGGCCGGGTGACGGACGACGCCGTCGCGGAGGCCGTTGAAAGTCTGTTTGACCTGCGTCCGGCCGGAATCATCAAGGCGCTGGATTTGAGAAGGCCGATTTACAGCCAGACGGCAGCCTACGGGCATTTTGGCCGGAATGATCTGGATCTGCCCTGGGAGAAGCTCGATAAGGTTTCGGAATTGAAACATTATTTTAAGATATAGGCCGCCATGCTTGCGGACGTTCTGATATTGGCTTCGGAAAGCCCCAGGGATCAGGTGCTGACCTACCTGATCCCGCGAAAATTTGAAAGGGAATGCGTTCCCGGAACGGTGTTCAAGGCGCCTGTGCTGAACCGGTTCCGGGAAGGGCTGGTGCTTCGGATCCATGATCAGGCGCCGGAGGGAATTCATCTGAAAAGCCTGGCGCAGAACCTGTTCGGCGATCCTGTTCTGAGCGGGCGCGCGTTGGAGCTGGCCTCATGGATGTCGGAATACTATGCCTGTTCCATGAATAAGGCCGCCGCGCTGTTTATGCCGCCGCAGATCCGCAAGCGTCCGGAGCAGGTCTACGCCTTGCGCGCGGACGCCTATGAGGGGGACAAAGCCTTATTTGAGAGTTCCCTGGAAACCCGGCTGTTGGGGCTCTTCCGGACGCGGGGCGATGTGAAAGCCGGACAGATTCGAAAGGCGTTGGGGCAGGAAGGGTTGGACCTGGTTCAGGCGTGGGTCAAAAAGGGTTATGTATACGCGGATACGGCCTATATCGCGCGGGTGGAGGGCAAACGGGCGTCCCGGGCGGAATTGACCGGCGGCGCGCCGGGCGCGGATGAATTGAGCCGGATGGCGAATCACGCGCCCAGGCAGAAGGCGCTGCTGGAGGCTTTGGCGGACGGGCCCGTGGATTTGGGTATACTGAGACAACAGGGATTGACCGCGCCGGGGCTGCTGGGCCGGCTGGAGCGGAAGGGCTGGATCCGGGTGGAGTCCGACCGGGTCCGGCGGAACCCTATGACGGAAACATTACAAAACAAGCCTTCCCCCGCTCAATTGACCGAGGAACAGGCGGAGGCGCTGGGAGGTATTCTGAAGGGCATACAGGCCGGGGAAGCGGAGGAACGCCTGATCTTCGGGGTGACAGGCAGCGGCAAGACGGAGGTGTTTCTCCGGGCGGCGGAGGCGGTCATCCAAAAAGGGCGGCAGGTGTTGTACATGGTGCCTGAGATCGCTCTGACGCCTCAAGTGGCCGCGGGCGCCGCCAGGCGTTTTGACGGCGGCGCGGCCATGCTCCACAGCGCCATGTCTTTGGGGGAGCGTTATGATGAATGGGGCCGTATCCAAAGCGGGGAGGCCCGATTGATCATAGGGCCCAGATCCGCTTTGTTCGCTCCTTTCCAGGATCTGGGGATGATCATCATCGACGAGGAACACGAGAACACCTATAAGCAGAACGAGCCGGATCCCCGCTATGACGCCCGCAAAACGGCCCAGGTTCTGGCGAGGCTGCATCACGCGCTTCTGATCCGGGGTTCCGCGACGCCTTCCCTGCTCACTTATTCAAGGGCTTTGGCGGGAGAGATCGCTCTGTCGCGCTTGACGGACCGGGTGGCGCGGCGGCCTATGCCGGAGATTCAGCTGGTGAATATGTCGGCCGAAATGCGGGACGGCTGGCGCAAGCCTTTGAGCCGGCCTTTGCTGGAGGCGCTTAACACCGTTATTAACCGGGGCGAACAAGCCATATTGCTGATGAACCGGCGGGGCTACCATACCTATGTGTTTTGCAGGGAATGCGGCAAAACCCTGGCCTGTCCCCGATGCAGCATCTCCATGACTTACCACAAAAGCGAGGAAATGATGATCTGCCATTACTGCGGCGAACGGCGGCCCCTGCCTGCCCGGTGCCCCGCTTGCGGAAGCAGCGCGCTGCAGTATATGGGAACCGGGACGGAGCGGGTGACGGACGCCTTAAAAACCGAATTGGCGGGGAAAGCCGTTCTGCGCATGGATACGGACACCACCCGGACTAAGGGGAGCCACACGAATATATTGAAGGCTTTTCAAAGCAGCGAGGCGCAGGTGCTGGTGGGAACCCAGATGGTGGCGAAGGGTTTGGACTTTCCCCTGGTCACCCTGGTGGGGATCATTCATGTGGACGGGCTTCTGAACCTGCCGGATTATCAGGGGGCGGAACGGGCCTTTCAGATGGTGGTTCAGGCCGCCGGCCGGGCCGGCAGGGGGGAGCGGCCGGGGAGGGTGATGATCCAGACCTTTGATCCGGGCAATCCGCTGTTTCAGACGATACGGGACTACGATTACGAGACTTTTTTCGAAAAAGAGATTCAGTTCAGGGAAGCGATGGAATATCCGCCCAAAATGGGTCTGGCCAGAATTTTGATCAGTTCCAAAGAAGAAAAAGAGGGTTTGGAAACAGCTTCTCGGTTGACGGATTTTGTAAATGAAATTAAAATAGAAGCGGTGACGGTATTGGGCCCTTCTCCGGCGCCTGTGTTTCGCATCCAGGACCGGTTCCGGCACCACATCATTCTGAGATGCCCCTTTGAGGCGGGGCTGACGGAATTGCTGAATCAGGTGAGACGCCGGTTAATCCAGGGGAGTCCGGAGCCCAGGGTCATATTGGACCGGGATCCTCAGACTTTGGTTTGAAAGATGGCGGGAGGATATGGAGATATAATGGCGGTTTATCGAATCGTGCAGGAGGAAGATCCTGTTTTGAGGCAAAAATCAAAAAAAGTTCCGGCGGTGACGCCCAATGTCGTCAGACTGCTTGATAATTTGAAGGATACTTTGGCCGCTCAAAAAACCGGCGTGGGCCTGGCGGCGCCGCAGATTGGAATTACAAAACGGGTCATTGTGGTTCGTCTTCAGGAGGAAGAGAATTTTTATGAGTTGATTAATCCCGAAATTGTGGAAAGCGAAGGGGCGGAGCGGGACTCGGAAGGCTGCCTGAGCATTCCCAATTGGGTGGGGGAAGTGGACCGGGCGGCGAGGATTCGGGTGAAGGCGCTGGACCGGATGGGGAATCCGGCGGAATATGCGGCGGAGGGGTATTTGGCCAGGGTTTTTCAGCATGAGATCGATCATCTGGACGGGATACTTTTCGTGGACCGCGCGATAAAACTGAGTCCCGCGGAGCAGGAAAAATGAGGATTGTGTATATGGGGACGCCGGATTTCGCGGTTCCCGGGCTGAGGGCTCTGGCGGAAGCCGGGTATTCGATCCCGCTGACGGTGACTCAGCCGGACCGTCCCAAAGGGAGAGGGGGGCGGCTTGCGCCTTCTCCGGTGAAGCAAACGGCTTTGGCGTTGGGTTTGGAGGTGTTCCAGCCTGAGCGCGTCCGTTCGGCGGAAAGCCTGGACGCCATTCGAAGGGCGGAACCGGACTTAATTGTGGTCGCGGCTTATGGGCAGATCTTGCCCAAAACCGTTTTAGACCTGCCCCCTTTTGGCTGTCTCAATGTTCACGCCTCCCTGCTGCCCGCGCTGCGGGGCGCGGCGCCCATCCACTGGGCTGTGCTGAACGGCTGCGCGAAAACGGGGATTACCATGATGCAGATGGATGAAGGCATGGATACGGGGGCCATATGGCTTCAAAGGGAAGTCGATATTCCCCAGGAAATGACATCGGGGGAGCTGCACGACGCGCTGGCCCAATTGGGCGCGGCGATTCTGCCGGAGACATTGGAGTTGCTGTTTAAAGGGGAGCTGAGGCCGGTTCCGCAGGATTCCGCCCAGGCCACATACGCGCCCATGCTGAAGAAAGCGCATGAATGGATCCGCTGGGAGCGCGGCGCCGGGGAGCTGCGCGATCAAATCCGGGGGCTGGCGCCCTGGCCGGGCGCTTCGGCCCGGTTTGAGGGCAAAACGTTAAAGATCAACGAGGCCGCGGTTCTTCGCCGGGAGGGCGCGGCGGGCGCGGAGAGTGTGGACAGCGCGGCGGAGGTTGGAGCGAACCCCGGAACCGTCCTGGGAATCGTAAAAAATGGAAACACCAAGGGATTCAGTGTGCAAACCGGCGCCGGGGCGCTGCTGGTATCGCGGGTGAAGCCGGAAGGCCGGCAGTCGATGGACGCGTTGAGTTTCGTGAATGGATATGGGCTTGAGGTGGGTTATGAGTTTGAGACAGGCGAGTGACGCCGCGAATATAGCTCAAAAACGTTTGTTTGTAGGCTTGCTGGGCATCAGTCTGATGCTGCTTGTCTTCAGCGCCGGATTGGCCTGGTGGGTGGTTTTGGAAACGGGGAATGTCCTGACCCGGACGATATTGGCCATTGTGCTGACTGTGATGGTGGTTTTTTTTATTTTGATGGGCGCGGGACTTTTTGTGATGGTTTGGTCTATCTGGAATGAAAAAGAGATCAGGCGGTTTCAATTTGTCATTTATTCCGTGATCAGCGTGCTGTATCCCTTCTCTTTGAGCTTCGGAAAGCTGTTCGGGATGCGTGAGGATTGGATCAAAAACTCGTTCATACAGGTGTCCAATCATATGGTGAGAACCCGGCTGAAAGGGCGTCCGGCGGAGCGGGTTTTGATTCTGGCGCCTCACTGCATTCAATGGTCGGAATGTCCGCATAAAATTACGATTGAAATCGAAAACTGTGAGGAGTGCGGCCATTGCCTCATCGGTGAGCTGAAGCGTATGGCTTCCGGCGCCGGCGCCCGTTTGGCGGTGGCGACGGGGGGAACCGCCGCCCGGCAAATCATCAAGGATTACCGCCCTCAAGGGGTTGTGGCCATCGCCTGTGAAAGGGATTTGACCAGCGGGATCCGGGATATGAAGCGTTTTGCCGTAATCGGTGTGCTGAATGAGAGGCCCAACGGCCCTTGCTTTAACACCCGGGTGGATCTGCGCAGGGTCGAGGAGGCCATCCGGTATTTTAAGGATGCGGGGGAGTTGGTTACGCCGTAGAAAAGCCAAACTCGCTCCGCTCAAACAGTGGCTTTTGCGGACGCAAATTTCGTCAAGAAATTCTAAAACGCTTCGCCTAATCGGCCGCCACTCTCCCCCTCCGCCGGGATACTGCGACACTCGGATTTTTAAACTGTGAACCGCAGTTTTGTCTTCATAACGAGTCCCTAAGCTCGCGGAACCGCGCGGGTGGCGACGATGTCCGCTCCTGTTTCAAGAATATCGGTGAACAAAACCTGCCCGATGCTGACGGGCGCCTGGACGGAGCGCCGGCTCAGTTCGGCGGCGGTGGGCCGGAGCATAGGCAGCGGCACGGGGAGGCTGCTCTTGACGCTGACGACGGGCCGGGTCCCGTCCCGGATCAGAACAGAGGTCAGAACGGTACGGCGCGGATCCTGCCGCTCCTGGA
>JAISDM010000011.1 GCA_031264885.1 Peptococcaceae bacterium
GACCGCCCTTTCCTCGAATATTTGCCCGGTATCGGAGGTGTGCTGGCCATAGAGCGTCTTTATCTCGTCCAGTGTGAAATTGCGCAGGGTCATGGTTTCCGATCCCAAAGTTTGTCCGGGATCACGGTATTCGTCCCGGTAGTCCCGGATATTGCGCATGCCCACCAAAGCCAGGGAATGGACGAAAGCGACAATGGACCGTCTCACATAGCCATTCCGCAGTTGGCGCAGGAAGGTAGTCAGCGTCTGCCCGGACAGGCAGTCCGCTTCGTCAAACAGAACGACCAGCGGCTTATCCAGTTTGCGGCAATAGCCCACAAGCGCGGTTTGCAGCACATTGGTGTAATCGTCCATCTGCAGATCCGTCAAAAAAGACGCGGCATGCGGGAACGCGAAATCCCTTAAAGAACTGTTGATCGTTTTGACTGCCGCAGGGATGCCTTTTTCCGGATCTGTGACGCCCTGCAGATTCTCCAATGAGCAATACAGCGCGTAGTATTGCCCTTCGGCATTCAAGCGCCGGGTCAATTCCAGCAGCAGCGTCGTCTTCCCGCTCTGCCGCGGGGCATGGACAATAAAATACTGATTATCCCGTATCAGTTTGAAAATCTCGTCCCCCAGTCTTGCCAAAGCATCAAGCATATAATGGCTCCGCGGGTCGCATGGTCCGGCCGTATTAAAAAAGCGTCTCATTTCTTTTAACACAAGTTCATTCTATACCCTCCTTCATTTTATTTACGGCTGGCCGCATCCCAATCGGGGTTCAGGTGAGCTTCAAGCATACCTTTTGAAATATGCCCGTCATTCCAAAACGGCTCGGCGCTGCGCTGCCAAAGCGCGGGCTTTCGTAATAAACGGAATAATCTATCAATCATTTTTTCGCCTCAGTACCCTGTAACTCTTGCTTTTCATACACAAATTATACCCGGAGATATATGTCAAGTCAACGAAAAGCCGCTTTTTCCCGCGATTCGCAATTTGGTCACGTCTGTCAAAGACGGGCGGCAGAATGCCGCCCCTACAGACGCGCCATTCACAGCGCCGTAGGGGCGGCATTCTGCCGCCCGAACCCGTCCGAAAACGTCAAAAGCCACATCGTCAACACCATATATAGCGTGTCATCCCAAGCGATTCACCCCATATATTGTGTGTTGGGAATATCTAGGGCGCGTTTTCGGACAGTCTGGCCCGGAATATCTAACCGATGGCATTGACTTCCTCGCAAAATAATGCTAAAATATTGCTATAAATATTGAGCAAAGGATGTGCTGTATATGCCGGATATTCGTCCGATATCTGATTTGCGCAACAAAGCGAATGAAATCTCTGATTTCTGCAAAGCTTCGCGCGAGCCTGTGTTTATCACCCGCAATGGCTCTGGCGACATGGTTATTATGAGCGTTGATATGTATGAACGGCGCGAGGCACAGCTTGAGCTTTACGCAAAGCTTGCCGAAGCCGAGGCTGATGTCGCCAAGGGAGAAACGGGAGCAGACTTCGCGCAGTTTGCGAAGAAGCTCAGGGACAGCGTACATGGGACAGTATAAAATAAAGATTCTGCCGACCGCCCAAGAGGACATGACCGAAATTGTTGATTACCTCAATACGCTCTCGCCGAAGGCGGCGCTGAAATACTACGACTTGCTGACAGAAAAAATTATGAGTTTGTCTGACATGCCGGAGCGTTGTTCTCTCGCCCGAGATACTCAGCTGCGGCTGCGGGGATATCGGGTTTTAATTGTGGAGCAGTATCTCGTGTTCTATGTTATTCTCGGCGATACTGTGCAGATACGCCGCGTCATCTATGGCAGGCGGCAGTATGAAACGCTGATATGACAGGGATTGCAGGGGCTGCAAATGATAAGCTGGTAAGCCGTGCGGTTGTGGCTCATTATAGTTCCCATGTTCTCAGCCCCTCAGCCGCCGCACAACATCCGGCAGCGTCCGCAGAATATAATCCACATCCGCGTCGGCGGTCATCTCATTGATGGTCAGGCGAAGGGATCCGTGGGCGGTCTCATAAGGCAGCCCGATGGCCAGAAGCACATGGCTCGGATCCACCGAGCCCGACGCGCAGGCCGATCCGGCGGAGGCCGCGATCCCCTGACCGTCCAGCATCAAAATGAGACGTTCCCCCTCAATCCCCTCGAAAGCCACGTTCACATTCCCGGGCAAACGTTTGTGAGGATGGCCGTTCAGGCGGGTTCCGGGAATCTTCAAAATCTCTTCGATCAGCCGGTCGCGTTTCGGAAGGGTCAGCGCGTTCCTCTCGCCGATCCCCCGGCAGGCCGCCTTCATCGCCGCGCCCAGGCCCACAATGGAAGCCACATTCTCCGTACCCGCCCGCCGGCCCATTTCCTGGCCGCCGCCGTCGATCAGATTGGGGAACCGCGGAACGCCTTTGCGTATATACAGAGCGCCGATCCCTTTAGGCGCGTAAATCTTATGCCCCGACAGCGACAGCAAATCTATGCTCTGGGCTTTTACATCCACATCCAGATGACCGATGGCTTGTACGGCGTCCGTGTGAAAAAACACGCCCCGCTCCCGGCACAGCTCTCCGATTTCCTGAACCGGCTGAATGGCGCCGATTTCATTGTTCGCGTACATCACGCTGACCAACGCGGTATCGCCGCGAATGGCGGACGCCACATCCTCCGCCCGGATTACCCCCTCCGGCCCGACGGGAAGCAATGTGACCTCGAACCCCTCTTTCCGCAGGCTTTCCATCGGATGCAGCACAGCGTGATGCTCAATGCCGGAGGTAATCAGATGCTTTTTGCCCTCTTTCGCCTTCGCCCAGGCGACCCCTTTGACGGCCCAATTATCCGCCTCGCTCCCGCTTGCGGTAAAAAAAACCTCCCCCGGCGCCGCGCCAATACCGGCCGCGGTAAGTGTACGCGCCGCGTCCACCGCTTTGCGCGCTTCCCTTCCCTTGGCATAAATGCCGGACGGATTGCCGTATCCTTCCTTCAGCCAAGGCAGCATAGCGTCCAAAACCTCATCCGCCACAGGCGTGGTGGCTGCGTTATCCGCGTAAACGAACCGGCTGCTCATTGATTATATTCCTCCGTTTTTCCCTTCGACGCGCACCACCCTGGATATGGGAGGCACGGCGGAAACCCTGCCGTGATACAGCCAAAGCGCCAAAGCCGAAATACCCGCGCCCAAAAGAGCCATTCCCCAGCAGACCGCCCAATTCCCGTTCATTTGCTTTCCTAAATAAAACAAAAGGATGGGAATCAGAATGGCGCCCAAAAAAATCATTAAGGGCAGTACCAGCATCTGACCGGCGCTGCTTTCAAGGACCACCCGATCGCCCGGCGCCGCGCCCGCCGTATTGACCACCGTCGCTTCCGCCGCCGGCGAAACGGCGGAACCGCAGCCGTGACAACTCGGGCAATTCGCGCCGCATTCCACGTCCCGCGCGATTGTCACCACCGCTTTGCCACCCGGTATGATCTCTTTAACCACCGCTCGCTCCAGCAAAATACTCACCCCGTCTCACCATAGTCTGCCCCATTCCAAGCCGCTCAATACACGAGTCCTTAACCCTGCTGCGCGAAATCCTCCGGCTTCTCTTCCATCAGAGTCAAATCCACTTCTTTCCTGAATCCGTCCCGAACCAACGTCAGCTTAATCACATCACCAACCTGACGCCGGTTCTTTTGCTGATTTAATTCTTCAGTGGTCTTCACCGGCTCGCCGTCGATTTCAATGACTACGTCGCCGATTTTAATGCCCGCCTTCTCTGCGGCGCTGAATTCCTCCACTTCCATCACATAAATGCCCACCGGCAGATTATTGCGCTCCGCCAATTGCTGGGTCACGTCCCGGGTGCCGATCCCAATTTTGGGCCTGCTCACATATCCGCGGCTGATCAATTCGTCGATGATAGGCTTGGCGTCATTGACGGGAATGGCAAAACCCAGCCCTTCCACACCCACGGCCGAGGTTTTGGCCGTATTGATCCCAATCACTTCACCGAAGGAATTCACCAAAGCGCCCCCCGAATTACCGAAATTAATGGCCGCGTCGGTTTGGAGCAGGTTCATCGTCTTGCCCTCTATGACCATCGAGCGGTTCAAAGCGCTGATGATGCCCACCGTCACCGTTCCTTGAAGCTCGCCTAAAGGATTCCCGATGGCCACCGCCATCTCTCCCACCTGCAAAGTGGAGGAATCCCCCAATATCGCCACAGGAAGCCCCTGAGCGTTGATTTTGATGACCGCCAGATCCGTCTTGGGATCATAGCCCGCTAAAGTGGCGGGATACTCCTCCCCGGACTTCAGATGAACCTTCACCGCGTTGGCGCCGTCGATCACGTGATTATTGGTCAAAATAAAACCGTCCGCGGTGATGATGATCCCGGAACCGCTGCCCTTCTGGGTTTGTTCTACCCCAAAAAAGCTCTGCGCGGTCACCTCCGTGGTAATGCCAACCACAGTTTGTCCCACATTCCGGTCGATTTCCATCACCGACAGCGCCTGTTTCTCACTAGTGGAAGCCAACCTGGAGGCGTCTTCCAAATTATAGTGCTTATTGGCCTCCAATGAATTGGAGGGAACGGTGCTTGTTTCCGCGTAGGGCTCGTTTTTCTGAATCTGTTCCGCCGCCGCGCGGTAACCGATCAAGCCGCCGACCGCGCCGCCCAATAACGCCGTACATAAACAGGCCACGGCGCCGATGACGTACATCTTTCCGCGGCCGGATTTTGGCGGCCGCCCGGCGGATTCCCGCGCCGAAGCCGCTTGCGGGACCACATGCACACCCGCCGGTCTTTCCTCCGCGGTCAGCTCCCGCGCAGCTGCCGCTGTCTTCGCGGTTTCAGCCGGCGCCGTGTCCGCCGCGTTCTCTGCAGCCGCCGCTGCCGCCGCCTGCTCAGCCATCGGCTGTTCCGACGCTTCGGAGACCACCGGCGCCGCCTGTTCCGTCTGCTGTGTCTGCGCCTCAGAAACCACCGGCGTCATCTGCTCAAACACCTGCTGTGTCTGCGCCTCGGAAACCGCCGGAGCCCCCTGCCCAAACACCTGCTGTGTCACCGCCTCAGAAACCGCCTGCGCCGCCTGCTCAAACACCTGCTGTGCCGGCGCCTCGGATGCTGCCGGGCCCGCCTGTTGTGCCTGCGCCTCAGAAACCGCTGGCATCGTCTGCTCAAACACCTGCTGTGCCTGCGCCTCGGAAGCCGCCGGCGCCGCCTGTCCAAACACCTGCTGTGTCTGCGCCTGCCGCTCCGCCGCTTCGGATGCCGCCGGGACCGCAGCCGTCCGCGGCGCCTCAGTTATCTCCCGCGGGATGATTTCCTGGGATACCGCCGAAGTCTCCCGCGTTAAGACCGCCTCCCCGAGCGCGGTTTGCCCGAGGATCCCCTGGGGCGCCGTCTCACCCGGGACAACAGCCCCCTCTTGTCCAAACACCGACCGGCCGGCCAGCTTTTGATCCGCGGCCGCCTGATGTTCCGCCGGCGCCGTCCCTTCCGGATTGACCGGATTCATCTCCGTGCCGTAATTCAAGCCTTTGTCCGGATTATAATTTTCACTCATGTTTCATAACCCCCTTCTGTTTCCTTCGACTTTTACCAAATATTCTTCAGAATATTCCCGTCGAATAATCTTTATAGTTATGTTATACTACAGAAATATGGCGGCAATAAGAAGACTTTTTATTCATTTATAATAATATTATGAATCAAATATGACATTCGATTCCCCGCAGAATCCATTATACACAATACGCAAGCGAAATGTCCAGTAAGTATTGTGATCTTTGTGTGTTCGATAAATGCGTATACAATGAAATTTGGTTCTTGCCCGCGAGAAAAAATAGGTAATCAGGCGATCATCCCAAAAAACGAATGAATCGGGGACAACCCCCGGGAGAGGTATCCACATGCTGCCGCGAGATTGGAACGATGTTTTGGCCCGCGAGACCGAGAAGGAATATTTCACGGCGCTCATGGCCTTCGTTGAGGCGGAATACGCCGCGCATACCGTTTATCCGCCGAAGGATCAGATCTTCAGCGCTCTGGCTTACACCCCCTTTGCCGAAGTCAAGGCGGTGATCCTCGGCCAGGACCCCTATCACGGCCCCGGGCAGGCCAACGGCCTGAGTTTTTCCGTCAATCCCCACATCCGGATCCCCCCCTCCCTCCGCAACATCTTCAAAGAACTGGAGACGGACCTGGGCGTCCCCGCGCCGGATCACGGCTGCCTCACCGCCTGGGCCAAACAAGGCGTGCTGCTCCTGAACACCACCCTGACCGTCCGCGCCGGCCAGCCGAATTCCCACCGCGGCCGCGGATGGGAGCTGTTCACCGACGCCGTCGTCCGCAGCCTAAACCGCAAAGACACGCCGATTGTATTCTTGCTGTGGGGCAAACCCGCGCAAAAAAAAGCCGCCCTGATCGCCAACGAAATACATTTGACGCTTCAGGGCGCGCATCCCAGTCCCCTGGCCAGAGGCGCCTTCTTTGGCTGCCGCCATTTTTCCCAAGCCAATCAGTTCCTCGAAAGGCATTACGGCGCCGGAATCAACTGGGACTCCAATTTTTCCTGTATCTGATCGTAGCCGAAATTGGTCACCTGCTCCTTCAGCCACTCGATTAAATCATTCCCCGATTCATAGCTGTACTGCTCCAATTGCTCCATGACCTGCTGCATCGCGTCGATATCGTAATCCTTGCTGGCCTCCAGCATCTGGGTCAGCAGCTCCGGATCCGGCGCGGACGCCGCGTTTCTGCTTTCCGCCGTTTTAACGGCGTCCGCGCTCTTCAGCAGCGCCTCAAATTGAGGAAGCAGCGCTTCCGCGGTCTGGATAAAGGTGTTGTTGCCCGCCATCACCCTGGGGAAATCGCCGGTTTTGGCGGCGACCTCCAGCGCCTCCGCCATTTTGCCCGCTTCGTCCGCGCTGATGCCATAGCAGCTGCCCTTGACCCCGTGAACCGTGATCGCGTATTTCGCCAGAGACGATTCGGTCACATCCCGCAATTCATCGAGAAGCCTCGGCATATTTTGTATGAATGAACGAATCACGCGCAAATACACATCCGGGTTATTATTGAAGCGGCGCATTCCGCTGCTGAAGTCCACCCCCTTGACCCGGTTCTTTTGCAGCATATTGCTCAGCAGCTCTAATCGCTCCGCTTTCCCCGCGCCTTTTGGCGCCTGCGCCTCCGTCTCCGCCTTTTGGAGCGTGTCCGGGCTCTGCCGGTCCCTGATCCATCTGTGCAGCACCGCGTCCAGCCGTATGACATCAATGGGTTTGGACAAAAAAGCCTGGAACCCGTTCTCAAGGAACAGTTTGTCGTTCCCGATGATCGCGTTGGCCGTCAGCGCCACAATGGGCACCGTTTTGGCATAATCGCTCCCGACTTCCTGCCGGATGATCCGCACGGCCTCAATGCCGTCCATTTCCGGCATCATATGATCCATAAAAATGATGTCGTAACGCACCTCCGCGTCCCTGACCAGCTCAATCGCCTGCCTGCCGCTGGTCACACAGTGAATGGTCAGGTCGTAAGCCATCATCATGCCCTTCGCCACATCCAAATTGGTTTGCACATCGTCCACGATCAGAACCTTGCCATAAGGCATGGAAACATAATCGATATTTTTGACCCTGCGGCTCTGCCTCTCCAGGAAACGGAAATTCTTGAGATTATCGGTGTTTTCCGGGCCGATTGGCTTCGGATCCACAGTCATCTGTTTGAGCCGGACGGTAAAAACGCTGCCCTTGCCGTATTCGCTCTCCACATGGATCGTGCCTTCCATCATTTCCACGAGACGCTTGCATATGGACAGCCCCAGCCCCGTGCCCTCAATGGTGCGGTGGCTCTGCATATCCACCTGTTGGTAATCGGAAAAAAGCTTCGCGATGTTCTCTTTGCTGATGCCGATGCCCGAATCCTTCACAGAGCAAATCAGCCAGCAGTCGCCGCCGCTGCGCTCACATGAGATATCCAGCGCCACGACGCCTTCCGGCGTATATTTGATGGCGTTTGAAAGCAGGTTGTTGAGAATCTGCTTGACCCGCAGCTCATCGCCATACAGCCGGTTCGGCAGGTTCTCGTCCAGCTCCAGTTTAAAGACGATGGGCTTGGATCCGATGCGCACAATATTCATGCTGACCGTATCGCTGATGATGCTTGAGGTCTCATAATCGATGGGAAGCAATTCAAAACGCCCCGACTCAATTTTCGAAATATCCAGGATATCGTTGATGATATTCAGGAGGGTTACGCCGGAGCCATAGATTTTTTCCAGATTCGCCAGGGTTTCCTGGGGCAAGTCTTTGCGAAGCTCAAGCTCGGCCAGTCCGTTGACCGCGTTCAGCGGCGTGCGGATCTCATGACTCATGCTGGCCAGGAATTCACTCTTCGCCCGGTTGGCCGCCTCCGCCGCCTCCTTGGCCCGAAGGGTTTCGGTGATATCATGGAAGAGCATCATGATGCCCTCCACGACGCCTTCCTCATTGCGCATAGCCGTCGTGTTGGTGTTATAGACGCGGGTCTGTTGTCCCGAGCCGCTCAGATCCAGCGCCTCTTCCGTCAAAATAGTCTGATGTTCGGCGACGGCTTTGCTGATTTGACTCTCCACATGCTTCAAAAACACATCGTTGTGGAAGCGCCCGAACACTTCCGAATAATGGCGCCCGTCGATCAGACCGAAATTCTGAATGCCCGCCAGTGTGAGAAACGTATCCGTACAGTAAGCGAAACGCCCGTCGTCGTCCAGAAGAATAATGATATTGGAACTGTTTCCCAGCATCATATTCAGGAATTTTTCCTGTTTGGACTGCTCATCCTTCAGAACCGACGCCAATCTGTCGCGAGTGGCCGATATCTTTTCAAAACGGGCCACATCCTTCTGCTGAAGCGAAAACTGCCGGTTCACCTTTCTCAGTTGGGTTTGTAAGCCTGCGTTTTCCTTGCGCAAAGCCTCCAATTCCTCCGCCAGACCGGCCGGTTCCCCGGTCTCGCCCCGGCGAGCCGCGTCCGCCGCGGCGGACGTCTCCACATTGATCCTATTCATTGGAATCCTCACAAAACACAAATGATGATGGAGTCGTTCTGCAGATGATTGACGATCCTGCCGTCGGCAAAACGCTCCGGAAATATCTCCCCGCCCGAATAAGCGAAGCAATAAGGAAGCGCGTCTTTGGTCCGCTCAGTCACCGCCTCATGCTCCGCCATGCCGTTTATACCCAGCGCCCAGCGTCGTCCGGCGCAGGAATAAATCAAAACGTTTTTCCCGCCGGCGGCGTCCACGGCTTCGCCGATCTTCTCCGCCGTAGACTGAACCACATCGTCGATCCCCATGGTGGACAGCGCCAAAATAGAGTTGACCGGAATGGCGCCGCACAGAATGGCGCCTCTTTCTTCGGTGAACGCTATGCAAGCCCGGATCAGCTTGGAACCGTCCTCCAGGGAAACAATGAGGGGCATGGACACCAGTCCCGACGAGTCGCCGTCTTTGGCGAGGCCGATGGATTCAAGATAATCTACGGTAGGCACATTGTTTACGGTTTCCAGAATATTCCGTTTGGCGGAGGTGACCACCGCCTTTTGTTTGAGAATATTCGCGTCGTCTACGGAAGCGCTGAAGAACACGGGTTCGACGTCGCCGATGAACGCCAGAAGCACCAGGGACGTGTCATAGTAATCCCCGTTATAAATGGTATATATCTTACTGTAATCGGGTTCGTTTGAAATAGCCAGCGTGCCGAAGGCCGGAATACCGCCGGACAGCGCGTCGATCTTCTCAATGAACTCGTCTCCCCCGATCGTAAGCATAAACGGAATGAACGGCGTCAGCATGGCCGGTTTTTGGGGCAGACCGGAGATCAGCCGCTCATACAGCGCCGTCACGGGCCCGCTCATGTCGCCGTCGATCGGATCCGAAACGCCGGTGACGAATTGAATGTCGTCGCTGGTCAGCACCGTCAGCGTCAGCCCCATCTGACTCATGAAATCCGGCGCGGACACGCTCAACGTGGTGCAGCCCACCAGGTCGAAAGGCAGCGCTTCATTCAGCGACTGAAGGAGACCGCCCTCAAGGAAATCGCTGAAGCAATGAACGATCCCCACAGAATTCCTCAGCAGCCGGCTGTCCAAGTTCAACTGTTCCAAAAGTTCCGACACCGCGATTTCAGCCTCGTCGATCTCTTCGGTGTAAGCCGTAAACATTCTGATCATATTCAGCCCTCCTCAAAAAAACATGGTGAAATAATAAGTATAAGTCCTTAATTTTGATTGGCGATATTGACAAAATCCTGTTCATGCCGCTTAACCACGGAAATCAGATAAGGGTCAAAATGTGTGCCCGCGTCTTTATAAAGAATCTCAAGGGCGTCTTCGCAGGAAAAAGCCTTCTTATAGGGCCTGCTGGACGTAAGCGCGTCAAACACATCCGCGATCGCGGAAACGCGGGCGCTCAAGGGGATATCCGTCCCTTTCAGCCGGCAGGGATACCCCGTGCCGTCCCATTTCTCATGATGGCTGTAAGCGATATCCAGCGCCACCTTCAGAAGCGAGTCGTCCTCCAATTCCTTCACGGCGTCGCGCAGCATTTCGCAGCCGTGAAGAGGATGCGATTTGATGATCTCAAACTCTTCATCCGTCAAACGCCCGGGCTTCAGCAGCACCTGGTCCGGCATCGCGATTTTGCCGATATCATGAAGCTTCATGGATTCGGTAATGTCCTCGCACTGGGATTCCGTAATTATGTAACCCTCTGTGGGATTGGCCAGCAGATCCTCCGCGATGATCCGCGCGTACCCCGTGGTGCGCATAATATGGGTTCCCGTGTCATGATCGCGCAGATCGCTGGCCCGGGCGAGAAGATCCAGGGTGATTTTATCCCGCATCTCCAGCCTGCGGTTGATTTGGAGAAGCTGCTGGGTTTTTTCCGCGACCAGGGCCTCCAGATGGTGACGGTATTTGTACAGTTCCAATTGAAGGTGTACCCTGGTGAGAAGTGATTTGGGCTTGAAGGGTTTCAGCAGATAATCCATCGCGCCTAACTCCAAGGCTTCGATTTCATCCTCCCCGTTCACCGACCCCGTCAAAAAAATCACCGGAATCTGACGCAGGCGCGAATCCGCCTGCAGAATCCTCAGAACATCGAACCCGGACATCTGCGGCATGTTATAGTCCAAAAGGACCAAATCCGCCATGTTGTTTTCCAGGAACTTAAGCGCGCTTTCCCCTGATGTAAACGGACGCACGCTGTATTCCTGCTTCAGAGTGGATAAGACTGAATTTAAGATAATTGGATCGTCGTCAATGGTCAGCACAATGGATTTCTGATCGCTTCCCGCCATATATTCACGCCTCTTTCCGGTACATCAACCGAAATAAATATACCATTTATTTCAGGCTTTGTAAAGGCTGTCCGGAAACTCACCATCCCGTGATAATTGTCTCTAACAATCCATAAGAGAGCGCCGACATAATGAACCCGGCCACAAGCACCCCCAGTCCGATGGCAGGCACCGCGTCCCGCACCCGCATGTCCAGAAGCACCGCGATCAGTGAGCCCGTCCACGCCCCTGTTCCCGGCAGCGGCACCGCCACAAAAAGGCACAGGCCCAGGGCGCGGTATTTCTTAATCTGCCCGCTTTTTCTCATGGACCTTTCCTCGATCCGCCGCACCCAGGGCGCCAAAAAACGGGTTTTTTTCAGGTAGGCAAATACCGGGCGGACTAAGAGCAGAATCAACGGCACCGGCGCCATATTCCCAACGACGGCCGTCCAAAATGTATCCCACCAATCCAATCCCAAGGCGTATCCCGCCAAAATCCCGCCCCTCAGCTCGATTACCGGCAGCATAGACACAATAAACACGGCCCACTGCCCGGACACCACCGTATCCAGACGGCTGAGCAGCCACTCCACCATCGATTCGACCAATTTCGCACCTCACTCGCTCAGGAACTGTATCGACCCGGAATCCATCCCGTCATTCCGGAAGCCCGTCGTCCCGGACTTGACCCGGAATCCAGGTCCCTCCCCCGTCATTCCGGAGGGGCCCGGAATGACGGGATGAGTGTATTCCAGACCGCTTATTTCCGGTTAACCGCTATGGTTTTGCCCAGGGTTTTTTCATCGG
>JAISDM010000022.1 GCA_031264885.1 Peptococcaceae bacterium
GCTTCGGATGTAATCGCGCTGCATTGCCCGCTATTCCCCGAAACCACAGGAATGATCAATACAAAGACAATAGCGAAAATGAAAGACGGCGTGATCATTCTGAACAACAGCCGGGGACCGCTTATCGCCGAACAGGATTTGGCCGACGCGCTCAACAGCGGCAAGGTCTACGCGGCGGCTGTGGACGTGGTCTCCACGGAACCAATCGAAGGCAACAACCCACTGCTTCACGCAAAGAACTGCATCATTACGCCGCATATAAGCTGGGCGCCTAAGGAAAGCCGCCAGCGTATCATGGATTGCGCGGTAGAGAATCTGCGCGCCTGGATCGCCGGCGAACCCGTCAATATTGTCAATCCATAATTTTCCGATGCTATCGGCAAAATTGAGTTGGCCGCATATTCCAAAAATGATAGACAAAGGAACCTGGATTCTGGGACAAGCCCAGAATGACAAGATTATGATAGTTTTCGGACGGTCTGGAGCGGCAGAATGCCGCCCCTACGGTACCGTGAACGATGCATATGTAGGGGCGGCATTCTGCCGCCCCAGCCTTGAAAGACGCGCTTACCGAAACATGATTACCGTCACAATTGATTATAAATCCATAGAAAGTATAGTGTGCCGATATCCCTCGGTTTATGAGGATCGAAGCCTGTTTTGCGATGCAGCTTGTTCAACCGGTACAGAAAGGTATTGGTATGTACAAAGGCCGCCGAGGAAGCCTGTGAAATGTTCCCGTTGTTGACAAAGAAGAGATTGAGCGTTTCGAGCATTTCCCGTTTTTCTTTGTCCGTACAGTTCTGGAACACCTTCTGCTGCAAACATTCCACCTGTTCTCGCGGTATGGACTGGATCAGGTAAAATAGTGTGCCGCTTTCATAAATAAGAACCCTTTTCGCGCCAAAACGGGAAGAAGCGCGGCACGCGTCCAGCGCCTCTTTATAACATTCGCCGACGCGTTTATAATCCATGGCCGGCTGGCTGACGCCACAGCACAGATCCACCATATAGGCCGATTTTATATCGTTGCAGATTCGGTGCGCCAAGTGGGAAACGGCGCTCACGCTCTTTTCCGCGAAAAAAACGACGATCCGGCTGTTGATGGAAACGCAAATATTTTGAGCGTTTTCGGATACCAGCGGCTTAATAAACTTTACCAAATTGGCGTTTTGAGTCTGCTCGTAATTGGTCTTATTGGCTTCAAAATGCGGCCTGGGTTCGAACGCGCAGAGAATCCTTGGCTGAAACAAGTCGATTTCAAGCATCCGCGCGCGAAGCTTAAAAGAATCCAGATCCATAACATCCATATCCGCAATCTCAGACAAAATCCAGCTTTCAATGAAATTCAGCCGCTCTATTTCCCTAAGATTCAGGTCTTTCTGGCGCTGGATACCTATAATCATAATTTCAGTCATTGTTTGGATGGCGCTGCCCAAGTCTGAAACATCATCGGGGTCGCCCGTAATTCCTATTACGCCGACACAATTCCCCTGTATGGTAATAGGAAGATTGATCCCTCGCCTAGTTCCTTCAGCCTCGCAGTCGGCGGTTATAATGAGTTCTGTCTTTTCGGATTGCAGCAGTGTTCGGGCGCCGCCGTGCAGTTGGCCGATACGGTTATGATCCGTGCTTGCGATAATGATGCCCTTGTCATCCATGATATTCAAATCGCGGTGGATAGCCTTTTTGATTTCGTCGACGATCATTTGAGCGTTTTCCGGAGTGATAAGCATATCGGCCTCCTTAACCCTATTTCTCGGCGGTAATCAGATAACTTCCAAAAAGCCTTCGTCGCCCTGTATCCATGCGGATACAGGGCTATTGTGGCTCATTGCCGCACTATCAAAAAGTGTACTTTTTGATAGTGCGGTAGAAGGTCATTTTTTTATGTGCAAAATCACAAAAAACGCGAAGATTATGAACAGGAAATGAACAAAACATGAACATTTCGTATAAATTTCACAATTTAATTGCAATCATCATCAAATCATGGTAATCTTAAAAGTTAAGATAAGGAACTATCAAAAAGTACACTTTTTGATAGTTCCTTTTTTTGCGTTTTACCGGCCGCAATGCCCATAATCGTCTATAAAACGCGGCTTTTTTCATGCCTGCCCGCTTCCATTCGCAAACGGCGGCGGCGGGATTTTTAGGAGGGCTTTTTGATAGGACGGCCGAACCGGCTTTCTTGTTTCCATCACAAAAAAAACAATAAATTTTTGTGACACACACAAAATAAACCGAATTATAATAATTATCAGACATTTATTTTTAAGATTGCTCTATCCTGGGAGAGAATGCGAATGAAGGTAGTTATCGCGATGGATTCCTTCAAGGAATCCCTGTCAACAATGCAAGCCGGCAATGCGGTAAAAGACGGCGTTTCGGCCGCCATTCCCGACGCCGATCCGGTGGTTCTGCCAATGGCCGACGGAGGGGAAGGGACGCTGGAAGCAATCATGAGCGGGCTCGGAGGAGAACGGATTTCTATGAGCGTCTGCGGCCCTTCCGGTAAACGCGTCGCCGCGAACTATGGTGTTTTTGGCTCTCCGAGATGTGCTATTATTGAGATTGGACAAGCGGTGGGTCTTTCTATGTTGAAGCCGGAGGAGCGAAACCCGCTTTACACGACTTCATATGGCGTCGGAGAAATGATTCTTGACGCGATCGAGAGAGGGATTCGGGATTTTATTATCGGTCTTGGCGGAAGCGCGACAAACGACGCCGGCCTCGGGATGCTGGAAGCGCTGGGGTTCCGCTTCTCTGATGAGGACAAAAAGCTTGTCGGTAAATACGGGCGGGATATAGGCAGGGTCTGTTCCATCGACATATCCCGCGCGGACAGCAGGCTGAAGGATTGCCGGTTTCGTCTGGCCTGCGACGTGAACAATCCTCTCGTAGGGAATAACGGGGCCGCCGCTGTTTTCGGACCGCAGAAAGGGGCCACTCCTGAAATTGTCGCGGAACTGGACAGCGCGTTCAGCCGTTTTTCCGGTATCGCGGTCGATACATTGGGCCGCGATATGTCATGGGAGCCGGGGGCAGGCGCGGCCGGCGGACTCGGATTTGCCTTCCAGGCATTCCTGAACGCGGAGATGAGGCGCGGCGTTGAGGTCGTCATGGAAGCCGTAGGTTTGGAAGCGTACATACGGGACGCGGAAATCGTGGTAACCGGCGAAGGGAAATTGGATAAACAGACCGCAATGGGCAAAACGCCCAGCGGGGTCGCGCAGCTCGCGAAAAAGTATAACACTGTGGTGATCGCGCTTTCGGGGTGCCTGGAAGATAACACGGCCGATCTTCATAATTGCGGTCTGGACGCCTGTTTTTCCATTCTGAATATGCCGCAGACCATGCAAGAAGCGCTGGAAAGCACCCATGCCGAAAAAAACCTGCGGGCTGCCGCGGAACAAGTTTTTCGGCTGGTCAACGTCTTGAAGGCTGAGAAAAAAATGTAACGCAAAACACAGAAATTTGTTATTTGGGAGGAATGAAAATGAAAATTGTTGTTCTGGACGGATATACGGAGAACCCCGGGGACATCGGCTGGGATGATCTGCGGGCGCTGGGGGAGCTGACTGTTTATGACCGCACCTCACTGACGGACGAAGCGGAGATTATCGCGAGAATCGGCGGCGCCGACGCCGTTTATACAAACAAAACCCCCATATCCAGGCGGGTCATCGACGCTTGTTCGAATATGCGGTTTATCAGTCTTCTGGCCACAGGCTATAACATTGTGGATTATGAATACGCCAAGGAAAAAAAGATCCCGGTAACCAATGTCCCTACTTATGGAACGAACAGCGTCAGCCAGTTTGCCATCGCCCTGCTGCTGGAGATCTGCCACCATATCGGACATCACGACGAAGCGGTGCGTTCCGGGAGGTGGGAATCCAACGCGGATTTTTGTTTCTGGGATTATCCGTTGATCGAACTGGCCGACAAAACCATGGGCATCATCGGCTTCGGCAGAATTGGACAAAGGACGGGCGCGCTGGCCAATGCGCTTGGAATGCGGGTTCTGGCTCATGATAACGCGCCGAACGACGCCGGACGCGCCATCGCCGAATATGTGTCCCTCGACGAGCTGCTGGCCGCTTCGGATGTCATTGCGCTGCATTGCCCGCTGTTCCCTGAAACCACGGGAATAATCAATACTAAGACCATAGCGAAAATGAAAGACGGCGTGATTATCCTGAACAACAGCCGGGGACCGCTCGTCGCCGAACAGGATTTGGCCGACGCGCTCAACAGCGGCAAGGTCTACGCGGCGGCTGTGGACGTCGTTTCTACGGAACCGATCAAAGGCGATAACCCGCTGCTTCACGCAAAGAACTGTATTATCACGCCGCATATAAGCTGGGCGCCGAAGGAGAGCCGCCAACGCATCATGGATTGCGCGGCAGAGAATCTGCGCGCCTGGATCGCCGGCGAACCCGTCAATATTGTCAATCCATAAACAGATAAGGAGCTTCGACAATGAAAGAATCTATTCATAAGTATTTTACGGTTGGAACCATTCAATGGATGAGCCACCCCAGGAAGGATGTCCTTCAATCTATCCGGGAGATTGCGTGCGACGATTTCTTCGACGCGATAGAGTTGACAAGCTTCACAGACGGCGCTGTGCGTGAACAGGCGAAACGCGTTCTTGAGCAGAGCCATCTCCGGGTTTGCTTTGGGGCGCAGCCCTGCCTCCTGAACGCGAAGCTCAATCCGAATGATCTCGATGAGGACGGCCGCAAAAAAGCGGAGGACAGGCTCCTCAGCGCGGTGGACGAGGCGGAGTGCCTCGGCGCCAAGGCAATCGCCTTCCTGGCGGGCAAATGGTCGGAAGAGGCAAAAGAGCGGGAGTACGCGCAGCTGCTTAAGACCACAAAAGCTGTATGTGATTATGCCGCCGGCAAAGGAATGGGCGTCAACATGGAGGTCTTTGATTTTGACATGGCAAAAGCCGCTTTGATAGGGCCCGCCCCGCTGGCCGCCCGGTTTGCGGGCGACATGCGCTGTATAAGCAACAATTTCGGCCTTATGGTTGACCTCTCGCACTTCCCCACGACCTATGAAACCAGCGAATTCGTAATACGCACACTCCGACCGTATATCACGCACTTCCACATCGGCAACGCCGTCGTGCGGGAAGGGAAACCGGCTTATGGGGATGAACACCCGCGCTTCGGATTCCCGGACAGCGCCAACGATACGCCTGAGCTGGTGGATTTCTTCCGGATTCTGAAAGAGGAAGGATTTTTCCGTGAAGACAATCCATATATGCTTTCCTTTGAGGTTAAGCCATGGGGGGACGAGGATCCGGACATTATTCTGGCAAACACCAAACGCGTCATCAACCGCGCGTGGGCGCTGGTGTAGGGAACTGACACCACCAAATTTAAAATCAGAATGGGAGGAGATTTTAGAATGAAGAAAGTTTTGACAACCATAACCGTGCTGCTTCTCTTGCTGTTGACAGCATGCGGTGGCGGCTCAACGCCTTCAGGTACGGATTCGCCTTCTACGACGGCCGCCGGGTCGGAATCGGCAAGCACCGGTTCGTCGGGCGAGCCGGTCACAGTCGTCATGTGGTCTTCCGGGCGGCACGACTATGAGATCTACGCCAAACCCCTCATAGACAAATGGAACGCCGAACATTCCGACATTAAGATTGATTACCAGATTTATACAGAGAATTTCCTGCAAACGGTTGAAATCGCGGCGCAGAACAACGAGTTGCCGGATATCATTATGGCGCTGCCGCAGACAATGGTGACCATGCTCCTCGAAAGAGGCGAGGTCGCCTCGATGGAACCCTATTTGACGGATGAGGAACGGGCCAATATTGACCCAAGCATGTTAATTGAGGGATTGAACCTTATGAACGGGGAGATCTTTACCCATGGGGGCGGCAGTTTTGCCATGCGCCTGGTCGTCAACAACGATATACTGGAGGAATGCGGACTGTCCGGCCCGCCCAAAACCGTGGATCAACTGATTGAGTACGCCAAGATCGTCCACGAAAAGAAGGGATCTGAGGGCGTATACGGGTTCGCGCTCCCGATGAATAACCCCACCGACGCGCTGCAGCGGGGATTTACCAGCATTGTGACGCTGGACGGCGCGACGGCTCTGAACGGGTATGACTTCAAACAAGGCAAGTACGATTTCTCATGCTACAAGCCCATCATGGAGAAGCTGAGAGAACTGTGGGCGTCCGGCGCGGTGTTCCCCGGCTGCGAATCACTCAGCATCGACCCGCTGCGCACACAGTTCGCCGCCGGCAAGATCGCCATGTACACGACTTATAATCACTCCGAGTGGGGCGTATATACGGCGCAGTTCCCAACAGACGTTCACTGGAGTTATGAGATGCTGCCCACGATGGACGGTGTGATCGAAGGTTCCCAAAATATGGGTGGCGGCGTCGGCTGGATGATGCTGAACGCAAGCAAGGATAAGGACGCGACCTATAAGGTGATCCAATATTTCGGCGCCTTAGAAAACAGAGTTAAATTCTACGAGCTGGGGCTTGGTATGACCACGGACAAGCAGGTATTGGAGAATGCCGCCGTTCCAGAATCCATTGGGTATACGCCGTTCATGGCCTTCCAGCCGACAGACAAGATGTGGCCGCTTACACCATTATCCATGACCCTTGAAGGGGATGAGTACGGACAGGAGTTCGCCAAATATATTTACGGCTTTACCGACGATTTGGACAGCATCGTCACAATCTGTAACGATCGCTATAACGCGGCATATGACAAATCAATAGCTGAAGGCCGCGATATCCGCCGGCAGTATCCAAACTTTAACGCCGCCGATCCCGCGGGAACCTCGAAATAAAGCAATGCGTTTCCGGCAAAGGACAGGCCGTGGGATTCTTTCCCATGACCTGTTCTGCCGGATCGGGTTCTCCTAAGTTTTCATCGGCGGCGAAGTTAGCAAACATTCAAGGAGGAGGCTGTTCGCTATGCGGAAAAAGAAAAGAAGTACTCGCGGACTTGTACAGACCTACGCCATGCTTGCGCCGAATCTTCTTTTATTCCTTGCGACTTCCGTATACCCCATCCTATGGGCGCTCCGATACATGTTCGTCGAATATGACGGTATCAACCCGGCAAAGTTTGTTGGTTTAGATAATTTCGTCCGTATTTTTACGAGAGACGACGTATATTGGCAGGCAGTTCGAAATACGTTGGTCTTCGCGTCGGGAAAGATCATCATCGTTATCCCGCTGGCGTTTATCGTGGCGATTCTCATAAACAAACCCAAGCGCTTATACGGCTTTGTACAGGCGGTCATATTCAGCCCTACGATTATGAGCGCGGCAGTCATGGCTCTGGTGTTCTATCTGCTCTTTAATGTCTACAACGGGGAGATAAACCGGATGCTTATGGCTATCGGCTTGACCAAAATTCCGATCAATTGGCTGGGATTCGACATGGCTATGGTAACCGTTATTATAATATCCGTCTGGGGATCCATAGGAAATTACATGGTGTATTTCCTGGCGGGACTTCAGCAGATCCCACTTGAGATGTACGAAAGCGCGGATATCGACGGCGCCAGCACCAGGCAGAAACTGTTCAGAATCACGCTTCCATTGCTGGGACCGGTGCTAAAAATCATACTGATGCTGTCGATCATTTTTGCTTTCATGGATATGCAAAGCATAATGGTTCTGACGCAAGGCGGGCCTTTCCAAGCTACGAATGTTATGTACCTGTACGTTTACCAACTGTATTATTCGTCGTCTTCAGCAGGCGGCGGGTCGTTTCGTCCACAGTACGGATATGGCGCCGCTGTCAGCGTGGTTTCGGCCTGTATTGTTGGCGCGGTTACTGTAATTTATCTGTTTTTGTCACGGAAACTCGACAAACTCAGCGATTAAAGGAGAGCGGGGCATGAAGAAAAAGATAACTCCCGTAAAGTTGCTGATCAATATAGTCAAATGGGCATTTTTATTGGCAATAATGGCGTTTACCGTCTATCCGGTCATTTACGCGGCACTCGGTTCCGTTAAATCAAATTTCGAACTGACTCTCGGCGGAGGAGGCGTACTTCCGGATAAATGGATGTTTTCAAATTACGTAACCGCGTTTAAGGCAAACAATTTCGGAAGATATACGATTAATTCGCTTATTCTGTCGGCGATGGTTACGGCTCTCGCGCTGATTACCGCGTCAATGGCCGGGTATGTCTTCGCCCGGCGCGAATTTCCCGGGAAGCGAATTATACTAATGACGTATACATCCATGATGTTTATTTCATTAGGCTCGGTTACGCTTTTTCCGTTATATTCGCTGCTTAAGGCAATAGGACTGACGAAGAATCTGTTCGGCATGGCGCTTATCATGACCGGCGGGCAGATCGCCAGCGTATTCCTTATTATGGGATTTGTGAGGTCGATCCCGCGTGAGCTGGACGAAGCCGCTTACATTGACGGATGTTCCCTTTTTAAGGTCTATTACATGATTATTTTGCCGACAATCCGCCCGATCCTGGCTGTGGTCCTTCTGTTCTCATTCCGCATGTCCTGGAACGATTACATAACGCCGCTGGTCATGTCCATCGGTACGGAGAACCTCAGAACCCTTACGGTGGCGGTTGTGGAGCTTAAGTATTCGATGCAGGCCGCGGCGGAGTGGCATATCATGCTCGCGGGCGCGTCGATTGCGCTCATACCCATACTGATTGTTTACTTGTTTACGCACAAGCAGTTCATCGCCGGACTGACGGCCGGCGCGGTGAAAGGGTAAAAAAATTTCAGAAAGGGGGGATGGACGCGGTGAAAAAAGTTTTAATCACCGGCACAAACGGCAATATAGGCGGAATGCTCATGAACAAGTTTCGGGAAAACGGAAAGTATGAAGTCATTGCCACCGCGCGCAACGCGGATCCTGAGAGGAATATTCTCGCCATGAATCTCCTCGACCGCGGCCGTATCTTAGAGCTTACCAAAGGCGTTGACGTTATTGTACACATGGCGGCTTACATGGTTCCCGGACAGTTCTTTGAGGAAAAGGTCGTTCCAAACAACATCGTGGGTACGTACTACATTTACGACGCTATGCGCGCAAACAATGTCAAGCGCATGGTGTACGGCTCAAGCAATCATGCCATAGGGTTTTATAAATCCACCGACTCAATAACCGGAGACTCCCCGTGCCGGCCGGACACTTATTACGGGGTGTCGAAAGTTGCCTGTGAGGCTCTTGGCAGTGTGTACAGCGATAAATACGGTATATCCTGCGTTAACATCCGAATCGGGCATGCCCCGCGTCACGCCAAACCGATGAGTCCATACAGGACAAAAACATGGATCAGCCCGAGGGATATGGCTCATCTGGTTGAGTGCTGCATTGACGCGCCGCCGGAAATTAAGTTTCTGAATGTTTTTGGAATATCGAAGAACACGGGCCGCCCATGGCCGATAGACCACCTCAAGGAGCTGATAGGCTATGATCCACAAGACGACGGCGCCGATTACATGGAAGACGCCAAAAACTTTGAGTGGTACCAGGACGGCAAGGGAGGCTATAAAGACGAGACAGGCTATATGGGCGGAGAATTTGTAAATATTGAACTTGAATAGACAGGAGGAAAACATATCAATGAAAATTACCGACATCAAACAATATGTATACTCCCCGGACGGCAGGAGGAACCTGCATTTCGTCAAGGTGGAGACTGACGAAGACATTTTTGGTTTCGCGGAATGCACGCTTAGGGTAAAACTTCCGTTGGTCATGGAGGGCATTAAGCTCCTGACGCCGCACATGGTCGGACTTTCAATATTCGACATCGAGGCTTGGGTCAATAAGTTTTACACCCATGACCGCTGGAGAGGCGGAGTGGCGATGAACACCGCGATCGCCGGCGTGGAAATGGCCGTATATGACGCGATCGGGAAGAAGCTGAAGATGCCCGTCTACAATCTCCTGGGGGGCAAGATGAGCGACCGCGTGGCGTGTTATGCCAGCGGGCCCTGGGCCGCGCAGCCCGAGTATGGCGACAGCCCGGCCGAGCGCGCCAAGACAATGGTTAAAATGGGATTCAAAGGGCTCAAAATGGATCCCCTGCCCTGGGTCTCTTTCAAAGCGGATCATCCGGATTATGATTTGGTCACCAAGGCGGACATGTACAAAGCGGTCGAGAATGTCGGCGCGGTATACGATGCCATCGGGGATTCCGCCTCAATCCTGATCGAGGGGCACGGTCGGACGGATTACATACAGGCAATCTGGCTCGCGAAGGAATACGAACAGTTCAAGATCGGTTTCTTTGAGGAGCCCGTGGAAGCCGACGACTGGGACGGTTACAAGAAACTGGCGCTTAAAGCCAACGTACCCCTGGCCGCCGGGGAGCGGCTGTTCACGCGCTGGGGCCACCGGCGAATTTACGAATCCGGTTTCCTGAGCATTGTTCAACCCGACTTCACGCATTGCTGCGGCTTGCTTGAGTCGAAGAAGATGGTAGCCATGGCCGAGGCGTATTATATGAAGTTCGCGCCGCACAATTCAAGCGGGCCTTCCGCGTCAATGGCGGCCGCTATGGTTGACGCGACCATGCCCAATTTCTACATGCAAGAGTTCGTTGTGGACAATATCCCGCTGAGCCAAAAGATGTACAAAGACGGCATACCATTTGAAGACGGCGCTATTTTGCTGGACGACGGCAGATACGGCCTGGGCCTTGATCCCAACTGGGAAGAGATCGAGTCGCATCTGAGCGCCAATATCTATGACAAGCTCGGATGGTAAAGAGGAGGATAATATCATATGAAAATAACAAACATTGAAACATTGGTCTTTGTAGACGATTTAATGGATAATCCCAAATTTATGCGCAATAATATTCTCGTCAAAGTCGATACCGACGAGGGTATCACCGGTGTGGGCGAGGCGACCATCCGCAACAGGGAACTGGCTGTCAAAGCCGCTGTGGACGATCACATAGCCCCATTTCTCATCGGCACGTCCCCCTTCGACGTCAGCAAGATGTTCGACCGGTTCTTTACGCGGGACGCGTGGCGCGGGGGCGCCGTTCTTCTTAGCGCCGTCAGCGGCATTGAGACGGCGATGTGGGACATTATCGGCAAGTACGCCGGTCAGCCTGTTTACAACCTGCTCGGGGGCAAATTTAAGCCGGACGTCCGTACATACGCCAACGGTTGGTTCTTCGAATGCAAATCCAGCGAAGAGTATGTGGAAGCCGCGTTAAAAACGGTGGAGGCCGGCTGGGACGCGCTAAAATGGGATCCGCCGCTGATTTTCAAGGATCTCCCCGAATACTTAATGGTTGAAGAGGCCGCAAAGAATGTGTATGCCATAAGAGAGGCCGTCGGCCGGGATGTGGACCTCCTGATAGAGATACACGGTCAGTTGAGCTATGCCGGCGCCATGAAGTTTGCCAAGCTTCTCGAAGACGCCGACGTCATGTTCATGGAGGAACCGATGCCGCCGGACGACAAAGAGGGTTTCCAAAAACTCGGTCTGAAAACCGCCATCCCTATCGCCGGAGGCGAGCGTATTTTTACCAGATTCGGCTATAAGGCCATCATCAACGAAGGGGTGCTCAGCGTAGCGCAGCCCGACCTTACACACATGGGCGGAATACTTGAAACCAAGCTCACTGCCGCCATGCTTGAGGCTGCTTACATAAAGTTCGCGCCTCATAATTCCAACGGCATCGTCGCTACCGCGGCCGCTGTTATGGTCGATGCCACCGGCCCCAATTTCCTCATTCAGGAGATGGGCACGCCTGTTCTTCAACAAAATGAGAGAATTCTCAAATCCGGTTTGACTTGGAAGAAAGGCCGGTTCATACTCGACGACAGCAAGCCGGGACTGGGCGTTGAGGTTGATTTTGACACGATTAAGAAGTTCGGCTATAAACGCAGTTTCACAGAATTGCCGAAATAGTGAACGAGGGAAATAGAATGTTCCGCCCGGAAGGTGTGATCACGGCGCTTGTGACGCCGTTTAAAGCCGGCGATGAGAGCATAGATTTCGCCGCGCTTGAAAGAATGATTGACATTCAGTGCGAAGCCGGCGTCGACGGGGTGTTTGTTTCGGGTTCCACCGCCGAGGCATACGCGATGGAACGGGAAGAAAAAAGGGATCTGCTGGCTGCCGCCAAAGAATATGTTAATGGACGCGCAAAGCTATATTTTGGAGCGGGAGGCAGCAGCACCCGGCAGGCGGCCGACCTCATTCAAATGGCCGAGAGTGAAGGCGCGGACGCGGTCAGCGTCATTACACCCTACTTTGCCGTTCCCGATCAGGATGAGCTTCTGAGCTTCTATACAGATATTGCCGCGTCGACGTCCCTGCCCATCATACTGTACAATCATCCGCTGCGCACGATGGTAAATATGTCGGGATCCACCGTGGGGAAACTGTCGCGCGTAACCAACATCGCAGGCGTCAAAGATTCAAGCGCCAATATGAATAACACCATGAGTTATCTGGCCGCCATGGAGCCCGGTTTCTCCGTGCTTTCAGGCAATGACTCTCTTATTTTTTCGCTGCTTGATCTCGGAGGCGCGGGTACTGTGAGCGCTTCGGCAAATTTTGCGCCGGATCTCGTCGTGGATCTATACCGCGCCTACAAAGCCGGCAAAAGGGAAAAATCGCTGGAATTGCAGCTGAAGCTGTTTGCTGTGCGCAGTGTATTCAGCCTTGGCAGTTATCCCGCTATGATTAAGGATGCCTGCAGGGTCATGGGATTCGATATGGGCGTATGCCGCAGACCCTTGAAGAGCCTGTCGGCGGATGATATGACCAAACTTGAGGCAGCTCTGAAAACAGCGGGTCAGCTATAGGGATATCTTCAAAAGGGGAAAGGTGATTGTTTACATGACCTGCAGAGAACGCGTATTGACCGCGCTTGATCATAAGGAACCGGACCGCGTTCCTTGGGATTTCGGGGCGACAAAGGTATGCAAATGCCATGTTGTTTTTTATAAAAAGCTGTTAAAAGAACTGGGAATCGAAGAAGAACCCATCATAGCCGCAAAGATGGGGCAGCACGCGCTGATCTCAGAGGCGGTGCAGAGGCGGCTCGAATGTGACCTGCGCACGCCGTTTCCGGCGTTCTTAAAGGATCCGTCCGCCGCCGCCAAAGAATGGGAAGATGAGAGGTACTGCTACTACATCGACGACTGGGGCACCACTATGAAGATGCCGAAAGCCGGCGGCCTCTACTATGACGTACACGCGTACCCGCTGGAAGACGCGGACGAAGAGGATGAAGCCGCGTACCAATGGCCGTCGATTCCAAAGGTGAACCCGGAGGCGGTTGAGCAGGCAAGAAAAATCCGCGAGGACGGTCGTCCCGTCGTATATTTCGAAGCCATCGGCAACGGTTTTCTGCAGAACGCGCCGAAGATATACGGATATGCCGACTGGATGATGATGCTGTCGAGCGAAGAAGAACGCGCGAGGCGGTATTTGGATAAGTTTCTTGATTTGAAAATACGCTTCTACGATGCCATATTTGATGCTTACGGCGACCTGATCGACGTCGTCTGCGAGAATGACGACCTGGGTACGCAGAACAGCACCTGGATTTCAAAAGAGATGTTCCGGAAGATGATCAAACCCTACTGGAAGATCCTGTTTGACCACATCAAGAGCAGATCTAACGCGAAGATTTTTCTGCATTGCTGCGGCTCCGTTTCATCGCTCATTCCGGATCTGGTCGATATCGGCCTGGACATCCTGAATCCGGTACAGATAGGCGCCGCCAATATGGAGCCAAATTATCTGAAACGAGAGTTCGGCAAGGATATTGTATTCTGGGGAGGCGGTGTGGATAATCAGAAAGTACTTCCCAAGGGTACGCCGGCGGAGGTCAGGGAAAGTGTGAAGCGCAATATTGAGGCTTTCCGGAAAGACGGCGGCTTTGTGTTTGCTACCATTCATAATGTGCAGCCGGACGTCCCCATCGAAAATTTCATGGCGATGTGGGAGACCTATATGGAGAATCGCGATTATTAAGACAAAGGAGGTTGCGAGGCAATGTTTTCCAATACGCAACGCCAAATAGAGGATTGTCGTGTCGAAAAAGGAAGCGTGACCGTCTGGTGGCTGGGGCAATCAGGTTTTGCCGTCAAGACGCCGGAAGGAAAGCTCCTGCTGGTTGACCCGTACTTAACGGACGCGGTGAGCATGGGCTATAAGCCCTATATACATCAACGTCTTATACCGCCGGTGCTGAGGCCGGATGAGATCCGGGGCGTAAGCGCGGTTCTGTATACGCATACCCACATGGATCACATGGACGAGAGTACGGCTGTTTTGCTCTCGCTGGATCCCGGGGTGCGGTTCATTGGTTCCGCCGATGTGCGCAAAAAACTCGTGGATGCCCTTGAGATTCCTCAGAATCAGGTAATTGAGCTTGCCGTCGGCCAGGACGCGTCTGTCGGAGACGTTTCGTTACGTGCGTATAAAGCCATGCATTCCCCGGACGCCCAGAGTTATCTGGTAACCATAGGAGGCTTGGACGGTAGGAGACTCTATTTCTGCGGAGACTCAGTCTTGTTCCGCGGCTTCGAGAAAGTCGGCCGCGAGAACGAGGTGGATTGCGCTTTTTTGCCTATAAACGGACAGGGGGGCAACATGGATCCTCTGGGAGCGGCATATGCCGCGCATATGCTTGGCGCGAAGGCTGTGGTTCCATCGCACTACGGTATGTATGCGGACAGTACGGCTGAGCCCAAAGTGTTTTTATCCATTTTAGGTGAGAAATTTCCCGATATAAAATGTTTAATTCTCGACCCTGGCGAAGCTTATATATTGAAATGACGGCTTTAGGGAGGTAAACAGAGATATGAACATACCGATTGAGTGCGTAACGCGGGGTAGTTTTGCCCCATTCGGCGATATATTAGAGTTCCCGCCCGGTATTCCCAAAGGCGGTATGAATGATTTTCAGATTTTAATCGAAGAGAAAGACTCCCCCTGGCGCATAGCCGTCAGACGCTTTAATAACCGCGACATACCGGCTGTCGGCTGTCATCCGGACAGCCGCGAAACATTTGAGCCGCTGTACGGGGCTTCCGTGCTGGTTGTGGCGGAATATAATACGCCGCGTGAATTAAGGGCGTTTTTCCTTGATAAGCCGGTGTGCCTCAAAAAGAACATATGGCATCACACCCTGGCGCTTTCGGAAGAGGCCGCCCTGAAAATTACGGAAAACCTGGAAGTGGGTTCGGAGTGGACGGAGCTGGCCGAGCCTGTGTCCGCGTCGCTGTGTTCCAAATAGAGAATGTATTAAACGAGGGGGCTGGACTGCAATGGCGAATGTCAAATTGAAAAACCTATCGAAAAGATATGGTAATGATGTCTTGGCGGTTTCAGATTTATCCCTTGATATCGAAGACAAGGAGTTTGTCATCTTTGTGGGGCCGTCTGGCTGCGGCAAAACCACGACATTGCGGATGATCGCCGGTCTGGAAGATATCACGGAGGGGGAGCTTTATATCGGCGATCATATGATGAATGACGTCGCGCCTAAGGACAGGGATATCGCGATGGTATTCCAGAACTACGCGCTATATCCGCACATGAGCGTATACGACAACATGGCTTTCGGGCTGAAACTGCGCAAAACCCTGAAATCTGAGATTATACGGCGTGTTCATGAAGCGGCAAAGATATTAGATATTGGGCATTTGTTGGAACGCAAACCCAAAGCGCTCTCCGGAGGGCAAAGACAGCGCGTCGCGATGGGCCGCGCCATTGTGCGCGAGCCCAAGGTGTTCCTGATGGACGAGCCTCTGTCTAACCTGGACGCGAAACTGCGCGTGCAGATGCGTACCGAGATCACCAAACTGTATCAGCGGCTGGGAACGACGTTTATATATGTCACCCATGATCAAACGGAAGCAATGACTCTTGGCACACGCATTGTTGTTATGGACAAGGGTGTGGTTCAGCAGGTTGACGCGCCTTTAAATCTGTATGAACACCCCGCGAATTTGTTTGTGGCGGGCTTTATCGGTTCACCGCAAATGAATCAGGTAGAAGTAGCGGTAGAGGCATCCGGAAATGAATGTTATCTGATTTTTGCCGAACACCGGATAAAACTGCCGCTTGACAAAGCGCAGGCGCTGATTTCCGGCGGTTATCCGGGCAAAAGTGTAATCTTGGGCATACGGCCGGAAGACCTGCACGAAGAAGATAGTTACACAGCGGACGCGGAAACCGCGATTCTGAACACCGAGGTGGAAGTAACCGAGTTGATGGGCGCGGAGGCGTTTTTATACGTCATATGCGGCGGCAAGGAATTCACTGCCCGGGGCAACCCGCGCACGAAAGCCCGGCCTAACGACAAACTGAAGCTCCTGATTGATCTGAGACGTATACACCTGTTCGATAAGGAGACAGAACAGGTTATAACAGCTGCAATATAATTTCGCCGCGCAATCAGGGACTCGGGAACACACTCATCCCGTCATTCCGGGTTTGATCCGGAATGACGGGATCTGCGATTCGTAGTTTGGCATAATTTTGTGAAATATACCTGAATGGGTCATGAGCGGACCGGATTTAGGGCGGCAGAATGCCGCCCCTACGGTACCGGGAATGACGCGTCAGTCTGGGGCGGCATTCTGCCGCCCCAGACTGACGGGGGACAGACGCGCCCAATCGCGCGGTATAATTTGGAGGCGGATGTGTATAATTTTTTTGGGATGGACGGAGTGCTTTACAAAATAGCGACCCTTATCTACAATATCATGGTCTTGAGCTTGCTTTGGCTGCTTTTCAGTATCCCGCTATTTACAATAGGCGCCTCCACAACGGCGCTTTTCTTTGTTACAACGCGTCTTATATCGAATCACGAGAGGTATCTGTGGCGGGATTTTTGGAGCAGCTTCAAGTCCAATTTCCGGCAAGCCACCTTAACGTGGCTCATGACTGCCGCCATTGGTTTCGTTCTGTTCGGGACGGATCATTCAACCTTTCGGACGCTCGTTTTATTGGCGCGAATCCCGCTCAGTATCGAACTTGTTTTAATATCTATCTATATCTACCCCATTTACGCGCGGTTTGACGTCAAATTGACCGATGCCGTAAAAAGCGCGTTTATCATGGCAAACCGGCATATCCTGACGTCCGTCTGCTGTATGGCTGTGGCGCTGACCGTCCTGTTGGCCGCGTACCTCTATCCCATCTTCTTATTGGCGGCCATGGGCGTATACGCGTATTCTTCATCGTTTTTGTTCATGAGGCTGTTCCGTAAATATCATCCGGAAATTGATGGTGATAATTCCAACATTTGTGCTTAATACCGCGAAATTATGACAAAAAACACTTGATATTATTTGAGACACCACATATAATGGAACGCAAATGGTTTCCGCGGATGAGACAGGCGTCGGAGCAATCACCGGGTCAAATTCCCGGCTTACGCTTTGAGTGGGGCAATGCGCGGAAGCGCCGGTCGGAAGGGCTTATTTGTCTAATGCGTTACACGGGGCATGGACACGCTCTCGCAGAAGGGCGCGCTTGGTGTGCGCTTAAGTTTGCGCTTGGCCGCCGCCGCGCGCTGCGCCATTTGCCGCAGAACCAGCGGTTTATGGTTCTTCATTTAAATTGAACGGAGAGTGATTGATGGAAGTATTGAGAAATTTCGCGGGCGCGATATTCGGATCTATCATGGGGATGGGCGCGGCGGGCATTGTGAAGATGCTCGTGATGTGGATCATTGGCGGCGTACTCATCTACCTGGCCGTCAAAAAGGAAATGGAGCCCAACCTGATGCTGCCTATGGGCTTCGGGGCCATATTGGTGAACCTGCCGTCCTCGGGGGCCGTCACGCAGATCATCGGCGGCGTGATTGAAGAAGGCCCGCTGAGCGTGCTGTTCGACGCGGGCATTGCCAACGAGTTGTTTCCGTTGCTGCTGTTCATCGGCATCGGCGCCATGATCGATTTCGGGCCGCTGCTGAAGAACCCCAAGCTGCTGCTGTTTGGGGCGGCGGCGCAGTTTGGCATCTTCATCACGATACTGCTGGCGGCGGTCGTCGGACATTTCTTCCCCGGCACATTCAGTATCCAGGACGCCGCGTCCATCGGCGTCATCGGCGCGGCCGACGGGCCGACAGCCATCTTCGTGGCCAACTATTACAATACCAAGTATATGGGCGCCATTTTGGTGGCGGCGTACAGCTACATGGCGCTGGTGCCCATCATCCAGCCGCCCTGTATCCGGCTTGTCACGACCAAAAAGGAACGGCTGATGCGTATGCCGTATGAAACCGGCGAGGTGAAAAAGTCTCTGCGCATCCTGTTTCCCATTATGGTCACGGTCGTCGCGGGGATCATCGCGCCGCGCAGCGTGGGGCTGGTGGGCTTCCTCATGTTCGGCAACCTAATACGGGAGTGCGGGGTGCTGAACAGCCTGTCCGAGACGGCGCAGAACGCGCTGGCCAACCTCATCACCATTTTTTTGGGCATCACGGTGGCGGTGAAGATGCAAGCCGACCAGTTCCTCGCCTGGCAGACGCTGCTGATCATGGGGCTTGGGCTGTTCGCCTTCGTATTCGACACCATCGGCGGGGTGCTGTTCGCCAAGTTCCTCAACCTGTTCGCCAAAAACAAGGTGAACCCGATGATCGGCGCCTGCGGGATATCCGCCTTCCCCATGAGCAGCCGCGTGGTACACAAGATGGGGCTGCAGGAGGACATGCATAACTTTTTGCTTATGCACGCGGCAGGCGTGAACGTAGGCGGGCAGATCGCCAGCGTCATAGCGGGCGGACTGATACTGAACCTGGTGGCGAAATAGCGCCGCGCGCAACGAAGGAGTGTATGGAAAATGATAGGACAAGCGCTGCATATCATGCTGTTCGACATGGTGGGCATCTTCCTGGTGATGGGCATCATCATCCTCGTTACCACGCTGCTGAAAAAAACCGGTAAGCAGTAACGAAAGAAAGCCGCGGCGCCCCGCGTCTGGCCGGGCTTATCCTTTCGCGTCATTTAAAAACGTCTTCTACAATAATAAAATCCCGCTGGAGCCAAACGAATCAAGTTCCGGCGAGATTTTTGCTGTTTTACGGGGATGATTTTTCAGGGGTCGTGAACACACTCATCCCGTCATTCCGGGCTCGTCCCGGAATCCAGGTTCGTTATACAACATAATACAACGTACAACAAAACGCGCCGCTCCATTAATAAGCCGCGCGTTTCATCGGTTTGTATTTTGGATTATTTTATTATTTATACCAATAATAGGAGTAATCGGAAAAAGGGGATTTATCATCCTGTGGCTGTCCTTGCTCTTCTTTTGGCACCCCCACTTTTTGATAAAGGGCTTCAATACTTTTTTTCAGTTCTTTATCTGGCGCCTCATTTCGGATATCTTTTTGTACTGCCGCAACTGGCGTGTCTTGTAATTGTCTCATACAAACAATCCTCCTCATAAACAGGCTTATCTAATCTTACGCCATTCCCTTATTCACTTTATCACTCCACTCGTTACACTTTTGTTTCCTGCAATTTTTATTATACCCTTTTTAAATTTAAAATTCTATATGATTTTTACTGCGAGAAAATTACCGAAATAATAGGATGGTCTCCGCCGCGCCGCGTTACCGCAGCAGCGGATGATCCTCCGGCAGGGTCACGTTCATCGCGCCGGGGGGCAGGGGCTTGTCCGAATACAGCCCGTGCCAGTCGCTGCCTCCGGTGAGAAACAGGCCGTGCCGCCCGGCGGCCGCCTGGACCGCCGCCTGTCTTTCCGGGGTTTGGGTATGATGCCGGTATTCGATGCCGTCCAGTCCCCAGGCCGCCAATTCCGGCAGAAGCCCCATGGAATCATAGTGGAAAGGGTGCGCCAGAACGGCGAATCCGCCCGCGCTTTTAATCAGATGAAGGGCGTCTTTCACGGGCATGTAGCCGGTTTGTACCATGGCGGCGCCGTTTTTGCCGAACAGCGCGTTATATAGATCGCCGTAAATCGTCGCGGTGTATCCCCGTTCCGCCAGCGCGCGCATAATGTGCGCCCGGTATATGACGCCGCCTTCGCCGATGTAACTCAGCACATCCTCCCGGTCGATGGGGTAGCCTGCCGCGCGGACGCGCTCTATCGCCTGAACGCCAGCCTGATGCCGCTCCTCCAGATAAGGCCGGCAGCGTCCGGTTATTTGTTGCGGATCCCGAACATGGTACCCCAGCAGATGCACCTTGCGGCCTGTTCCGGGGTCACAGGCGGAGATCTCCACGCCGGGAATCACGCGCAGCCCTTGTCTTTGCCCTTCGTCCAGCACCATTTGGGAATGGGCCATCGTATCGTGATCCGTAACGGCAATCGCGTCCAGTTTCAAAAGTTTTGCCAGCTTCACGGTCCCCGGCACGCTCATGGAGCCGTCCGACCAGTCGCTGTGCAGATGAAGATCCACGTTCACGCAATCATTCCTCGTTTCATCTAATACACTCGCCTAAGGCGCCCGTAACGCCGCCCAACGGTTGCTGCCCCTCAAAGTCATAGCGGGCGTCGGATAAGACCGCCAGCGCGTCCCGGTCGTGAAAAACGCCGATCATCGCCGTGCCCTCCCCCTTGAGTTCCAGAATCATATCCATGATCCGGCTCTTATAACCGCTGTCCAGCGAGGCAGTCGGCTCATCCAGCAGCAGGAACCGCGGTTTGGTAATGATGGCCCGGAGAATATTGAGCCGCTGTTTCTCCCCGCCGCTGAAGGTGGCGGGATACATCTCCCAAAGGGTTTGTCCCAGGCCCGCCCGGGAAAGCATACGCGCCGCCCGCTCCCGGGCTTCTTCTTTCTCCAGACCCCGCGCTGTCAGCGGTTCGGTTAGAATATCCATCATGGAGACACGGGGCATCACATGGAAGAACTGCGAAACATAACCGATTTCGCTCCGGCGCAAAGCGAGGACTTCCCAATCGCCTGCCGCCGCCAAATCCACTGTCTCGCCGTTTTGGGCCTCATAGAGTATCCTTCCCTCTGTGGGCAGGTATGTGCGGTAGATACATTTGAGCAAGGAGGATTTCCCGATGCCGGAAGGCCCGGTCACAGCCAGCAGAGACCCGGCCGTCACCTCGAAGGAGACATTCGCGAAGCCGGGGATCCGGATGCCCCTCCGGGTGTGTATGATAAATTCCTTGCTTAATTTTTCGACAGACAGCATAGAATATCCTCCTTTCTGCGCCGCTGTTCGGGGTGACGCGCCCAAATGCCGCCATTCCGCGCCTCGTTCCGTCATTCCGGGCTTGACCCGGAATCCATGTCCCTCTTTTGGATTCTGGGACAAGCCCAGAATACCGGGGCGCGGATTCCCTCATCCCACTCTGTATTCCAATTGAATGGCCGCGCGCCCGTCGATGAAGCATTTGTAGACCATCGGGCAGCCCTGAATCTTCCGCACCACCAGCAGATCCGCCTTTTTGCCCGGCTCCACCGAGCCAAAATCCTTCCCGAGGCCCATCGCCGCGGCAGGATTCAACGTCAACATGCGGACAGCCTGAGGCAGGGTCAAAACCCCCTCTTTCTCCAGCTTGAACGCGGCGTGCAGTAAGGACGAAGGGTAATAATCCGAGCACAGAATGTCCGCGCAGCCTTGCCGGATGGCCTCCATGGCGGAAAGATTGCCCGAATGGCTGCCTCCCAGCATCACATTGGGCGCTCCCACCACAACCAGCAGCCCGTCCTCATGGGCCTTGCGCGCCACCTCCATCTCAACGGGGAATTCCGTGATGCCCGCGCCGTATTCATTTTTCATCAGAGCCAGCTTCTCCAGGCTGTCGTCGTCATGAGAAGCCAGAGGCACGCCTTGGGCCCGGGCGGCTTCCGCCAGCCGCTTCAGCATGCCGTGGGAGGCCGTGGGCTTGTTTTGGCGCGCCGCCAATATCTCCGCCGCGGATTTCCCGCTCCACTCCCCCGCCCAGGCCGCGTATGCTTTCGCATACAATTCCAAATCGCGGTACTGCCCTTGCCCGGGGGTATGATCCATGAACGACAGCTCATGCACGACCCCCTTCTCAAGCATCTCCAGCAAATAATCATAGATGCCCAGGTTGTCGATTTCATAGCGGGCGTGGAAACGGTGCCGGATTAAGTGATACCCGCGATGAAAGTCCTGAATCAGGTCCACAAGCCGCTCCAGATTCTCCTGAGTGCGAAAGCTGTGTCCGCCCCCCTCCTTCATCAGGGAAAGGGAGTGATAGATGGTGGTCACGCCATGCCCCAGCAGCTGCTTCTCGGCCTCCCGGAGGCCGGTTTCGAAGTCCATCAGACTCGTGGGGCGCGGCTGAATGACCCCCTCGATATAATCGGAATGAATGTCGATAAAGCCAGGCATGACATAGCCCCCCCTGGCGTCAAAATACAGCATTTCCTCCCCGCTTTTGTCATAGCTGTTCAGCGCGTCCATGGGCAAAATGGAATGGATCCGGTCCTCCCGGGTAATCACGGCGTAATAAGGCAGAAGCGCGTCCGGCCCTACCACCGTCGCGTTAAAAATACATTTTCTCATGTGGGTTTCTCCTGTAAGGACTCCTCTAATTTTACAACAGCAGCGAATTGACCAGGGTCTGCGTATACACATGCTGAGGGTCTTCCATGATTTGATCGGTTATGCCCTCCTCGACGATTTGCCCGTTCAGCATGACCACGGTGCGGTCGGCCAGCATCCGCACCACCGCCAAATCATGGCTCACAACAATCATCGTAACGCCGAAATCCCTCTGAACGCTCTTGACCAGATCCAATACCCGGGCCTGCACCGACAGATCCAGCCCAGTGGTCACCTCATCCAACAGCAGCACCGGCGGATTATTGGCGACAGCCTTCGCGATCTGCACCCTTTGCTGCATTCCCCCGGAAAAATACCGCGGCGGTTCCTTAACCCGGCTGACGGGCACTTCCATGTGAGCCAGCAGCGCGTTGGTCCGCTCCATCATGAAACCGACGTGACGGCTGCCCGCGGCCAACAGCTTCTCAGCCACATTGGCGCTGGCCGAGAAACGCATCCGCAAGCCCAGATGCGGGTTTTGGTACACCATGCCCAGGAGCTGACCGCGGACATATTTGCGCTGCTGAGGGCTGACAGTAAAAACATCCCTTTCGCCACGCTCGTAGCTGCTTAAATAATACGCGCCTCCCGCCGGATCAATGTCCAGGTACAGCGCCTGCGTCAACGTCGACTTCCCGGATCCGGATTCCCCTACCACGCCCAGGATTTCCCCTTCCCGCACCTTGAGCGAGACGTCTCTGGCCGCCCAGACGGTTCCGCAGCGCGGACAGCGGTTACCGCTTTGCCGCGCCCGCGCCGCCTGTGCCCGCTCCGCAAGGCACAGCGCGCATCCGTCCCCGTAACGCACAGTCAAATGCTCCAATCTCAGAGCGAACCGCTCCTCACCCACGGGATCCATCGACCGCGCCCCCCTTCCGGCGTTTTTCACAATAGCCGCTGTCCGAGCATTGATAAAGTTTTGCCCCGCCGGCCGCGTCAAAAAACTCATCCAGAAACACATGTTCCGCTCCGCAGAGATGGCAGACGCGGCCGGACATATCCTCGGCGCGGAAGGGATAGTCCTCGAAATCCAAGGAACGGACCTCGGTATAGGGCGGCAGCGCGTAAATCTTCTTCTCCCGGCCCGCGCCAAACAAATGAAGGGCCGGGCTCATGTGCAGCTTGGGATTATCGAAGCGGGGGATGGGCGACGGCATCATGATGTAGCGATTCTCGACCATCACCGGATAGTCCGCGCTCAGTTCAATTTCCCCCAGCCGCACGATGTTCTCATAAAGCGCCAGCCATATGGGGGCGTAATCCATTTCCGCGTGCATCCTCCGCGTCACGGACTCCAAGGGCTCCACCAGACGCAGCGGTTCGGGCAAGGGCACCTGCAGTATCAGAATCTGACCGTTGCGCAGGGGGACCTCAGGGATGCGGTGCCGGGTTTGTATGAGGGTGGCCGCCTCCGAATCGGTGGTGGTCTCCACCCCGGTACAGGCGGCGACGAAACTGCGGATGGAGACAGCGTTGACGCTGTCGTCACTCCCCTGATCGATGACTTTGAGCACATCGCTGGGGCCGACGACCGAAAGTGTGATCTGAATCCCTCCGGTGCCCCAGCCCCGCCCGATGGGCAATTCCCGGGATCCAAAGGGCACCTGGTAACCGGGAACCGCCACCGCCTTGATGATCGCTCTGCGCACCGCCCGCTTGGAACCTTCGTCGAGAAAAGCAAAATTATAACCAGCCGTCACTCCCGCGCCTCCTTCCGGGTATGCGTCCGGGTGTGGCGCACCCGATCCAATTTGGATTGAAATGTGACATAATGGGGCAGTTTGAGATGGGACAAAAACCCGCTCATCTCCAGGCAGTCGCCGTGGAGCAGCACGAATTCCTGATTTTGCAAAATCCCCTCGCCTTCGGTGCTGAGCAGGTAATCCATCACCGACATAGCGATGGCCTTGTTGTCATTGCGCCCGAAGACCAAGCCGTAGCCGATTCCCAGACTCAGCGATTTATCCGAGGCATCCGCTTTCTCCCCCTGCCCCGCCTTCATGGCCTGAAGCGGATCCTCCCATTCATCCCGCTTGGTCTCGGCCGTTTCCTCGGGAAACAGGGATTCCACTTCCGTGACGATGATGCTGCCGGCGTACCAGCATTCCCCTTCCAGCAGCGGATGGGAAATCAAAACGTCCAGCGCGCCGGAGCGCAGTTCGCCCACGGTGGGATGGGCGGGCCCGAAGCCCCGTATCCCCGCGTAAGCCAGCCCCGAAAGGAAGCCGGTCTCGGCCCGGGCCAGGGCCTGCAGCCGGGCGGAGCGGGGCGCGGGGAAGCTCATGGGGTGCTGGGTGATATCCATAGGCGCGTCCCCGCCGCCCCGGGTATCAGCGCCGCCCCGGTCCGCGAATCCGGAGATCAAACCCTCCTCCCGCAGCCCCTGAGAAACACGGGGCGCGGCAATCATGAGCGGTTCC
>JAISDM010000095.1 GCA_031264885.1 Peptococcaceae bacterium
AGATGATCGGAAGCCGCTTTCGACGCAGAATAAGGAGATCGCGGCGAGTACGGCGTGTTTTCGTCGAAACGGCCTTCAGGTCCGAGAGAGCCGAATACCTCATCGGTCGAGACGTGAAGGAATCTGAAATGGGGCGCGTCTTCGGCGGCCAGCGACGCGTGATATTTCCTGGCAGCCTGAAGGAGGCTAAAGGTGCCCAAGACGTTCGTTCCGATGAAATCCGACGGCGCGTCTATGGAGCGATCCACGTGAGATTCGGCGGCGAGATGCAAGACGGTGTCGGGAGCGAATGAGCGGAACACTTCGTCGAGTTTCGTCCCGTCGCGGATATCGCCGCGGACAAAAGCGTAGTTTTCATTGCCTTCCAGTGAGGCGAGAGATAAGAGGCTGCCCGCGTAAGTCAGTTTGTCGTAGTTCAGCACGTTAAAACCGCGTTTGACGGCGTATTTGACGAGGTTGCTTCCGATGAAGCCCGCGCCGCCGGTTATTAAAAGACGAGCGGAATTGTTTCGCAAAATTCATTTCCTCCCTTGAGCGTCCCGATAACCTCAGCCGGACGAAGTTCTTTTGCCGGCTCGCCCGATATTCCGTATAATCCCTATTTTACCGCGGGCTTGAAGTTACCGGACATGATTATATCATTCGGGGCCGCGCGTCGGCCATCGTCAAAAAATCCGTTCACCGCTGATATCAGACTGTCAGGATTTCATTCGATACAAACTTGCCGTTCGCGTATTGACAGCCATTCAGTATCCCATAGAATTACACGCGGATTGGACGGCCGCGCGTAAAACCGCGGCTCGTTCGGGCGATATGCCTGATGAAATCGAGGCGCATGGATGAAAAAACAGATAATCGGAACCGCAATGCTCATTACGGCCTCATTTATTTGGGGTATGTCGTACGTCGCGCAGAGCATAGGCATGAATCACACAGGACCGGCGGCTTTTATGGCGGCCAGGTTTTTGCTGGGCGGCGCGGCGCTGCTGCCCGTCATTTTCGCGCCCTCCCCGTTCGCGGATAAAAAATACGGGCCGCCTGCCGGCGGCTTGCCGCTCAAAAGCGGAGCGGTCTGCGGAGTCGTATTGTTTTTGCTCTCGTATATTCAGCAGGTAGGGATTATCTACACCACCGTCGGGAAGGCCGGTTTCATCACGACGCTTTATATCGTGATTGTGCCGGTGTTCGGTTTGTTTTTAGGCAAAAAAATCCGTCCGTTTGTATGGGGCTGCGCTTTTGCGGCGCTTGGCGGGATGTATCTGCTGTGCGTAGGCGAATCCGCGCCTCTCAACAAGGGCGACATGTACGTTTTGGTTTGCGCTTTCTTCGGCGCGATTCACATACTGATGATCGACCATTATTCCCCCCGCGTCGACGCGGTCAAGTTCACGGCGGTACAATTTTTCGTGTGCGGGTGTATAAGCCTCGCCGTCGCTTTTTTGACGGAGATGCCCTCCTGGGGCGCACTGTGGGCGGCGCGCCTGTCCATTGCCTACACAGCCGTACTGTCGAGCGGGGTCGCCTTCACGCTTCAAACCGTCGCCCAGAGGCGCGTCAGTCCCACCGTAGCTTCGCTCGCGATGAGCTTGGAAGCCGTTTTCGCCGCTTTGACGGGCTGGCTTGTGCTGAAGCAGGTATTGTCGGCAAGAGAGTTTCTCGGATGTGCGGTGATATTCGCGTCAGTGATAGCCGCGCAAACGCCGGATATGCGCGGGAGGTTGGGGTGAAAAACCGAAAAATCCCGCCGCGTCGGATATCCCTATCACGCCGTAAATTTTCCAAGCCATTGTCCGGTTGAACGCAGCAAACAGGGAAAAGACGCAGCCGCCGCTTCACGCCGAAGCGGCGGCTTGATAAAAATGACAAATATTGCCGGCTTATGTGCGCTCAGGAGCGATTCGATAATAAACTGAACAATTTATCGTGAGGAAATTGCGAACTTTGGATTTTCAATCGCTGAATTGGTCTGTCTGATACGATAGTTTTCCTTACACAACACCTGTTGTAATAACAGGTGCTTAGCTCTCAAGCAAAACCAATACACACCATGAATGTTTCTATAATCCTTCGATGCCTTCTCTTCACACACATTAATGATAATGACAATAATATAGCACCATTTTTTTAATTTGTCACGATACGTTTTTAGAATCGTAAATTAAAACGATAGCGAAATTGTATGCGCTGAAAAAAATAGGGCTGAATGTTTCTAAATACTGCTTCGATAAAAGTTATGGCGTTTCTTGTGCTAAATACCTGTTATTACAACAGGCGCTCAGTGGAAATTCTATAAGCGTTATCGTCGTCATGCTCGATTTGGGCGTTAACCTTGCAAGAGAGGGGTAATTATTCTTTGAACACAAAGGAAGAGAGACCAAACATTCTTAAGAGGTTTCTTGCATTGAGGGAAAGCGGAGTGATCATTCCGGTGTTGCTATTCACTGTTGTGGTGGCGTTCATCAACCCGACTTTCATCACAAAGGCTAACGTCATCAACAACATTCTCCGTTCCAGTAGTTTCTCTTTGATTACGGCATTAGGCATGACTTTCGTCATGATAGGCGGCGGCATCGATTTGTCGGTCGGCTCCATCATGGGTTTGGGTGGCGTAGTGACCGGCATTTCGATACAGGCTAACATTCCCATACCGGTTTCGATCCTGTTAGGAATTCTGGTGGGCGTGATTTTTGGGCTCATCAATGGCTTAGCCATCGTAAAATTCAATCTTGCCCCCATTATGATGACTTTAGGTATGCAATATGTTGCTCGCGGCATTATTTATATAGTGACGCAAGGCGCGCCGGTATACCCATTGCCGGCTGAATTCCAGTCTATTGAGCAAAACTCTGTTCTGGGCATGCCAACCGTTTGCTGGTTCGCCCTCCTGTTAGCAGTACTAATGCTCTTTATACAGACGCAAACGCGGTTTGGGCGCGCCACCTACGCCATCGGCGGCAATCCCGAATCCGCACGACTGTCGGGCATCAACGTGGGCATCACCAAGTGCGTCATCTATTCGATGACCGGCGCCTTTGCGGCGCTCGCCGGTATCTTCATGGCCTCGCGGTTGGGTTCCGCGCAAGCGGGCTACGGTCAGGGGAGCGAGATGATGATCATCGCCGCCGTCGTCATCGGCGGAACAAGCACTTTCGGTGGTTCAGGCACTATTTTAGGCACCATCATAGGTGTTTTATTTACAAATATTCTTAGCAATTCCATGACATTGCTCAAAATCTCCATGTATTGGCAGACATTGGTCATAGGCTTGATTCTCATCCTCGCAGTTCTGTTGGATGGTTATAAACGCAAAAAGTCCACCGCGATGTGAGGTGAGCGTTCGTATGGCATTGCTGGAAATGAAGAATGTCTCCAAGCGTTTTGGAAACCTGATGGTATTGGATAACGTGGACGTTGAGCTTCGCAGTCATGAAACGCTGGCCATCCTGGGCGGCAACGGCGCGGGGAAATCCACGCTGATGCGAATTTTAAACGGCACCTATCCCTATGACGCCGCCTGCTCGGGTCAGATTATCCTGGATGGAAAGGAAGTATACTTTTCCACCGCCCGGGACGCGGAAGAAGCCGGGATCGTCATGATTTACCAAGAGATCAACCTCCAATTGGATCTGAACGCCGCGGAAAACATCTACATGGGTATATTCCCGCGTTCAAATCTGGGAAGTATCGACTGGAAAACCGTGAAGCGGGGCGCCGAGGATATCCTGCAAAATCTGGGCGTGGACATCGACGTCAACATTCCGGTACGCAGCTTTGGCGCCAGCATGCAGCAGCAGATTTGTATCGCGCGCGCTTTGGTGCGCAAACCCAAGCTCCTGATTCTTGACGAGCCCACCTCCTGCTTGACGGAAACGGAGACCGTCCGTTTGATGGAAACCATACGCCAGTTGAAAAGGCAGGGAATATCCAGCATATATATCTCTCATAAGCTGAATGAGGTCATGGACATCGCGGACCGTATCGTCATTTTGCGGGATGGCAAGAACGCTTCCGCATATGAAAAAGCCGATTTTGACGCGGACCGCATTGTGGAGGACATGATAGGCCGCAGTATCAGCAACATGTACCCGAAGGTCGACAAGACGTTGAAAGAAGAAGCGCTGCGGATAGAGAATTTCACAGTTGCCCATCCCTACGCCAGGAACAAGAACATCATGGAGAACGCCAGCTTCTTCATCCGCAAAGGCGAGGTCCTGGGATTGGCCGGCCTGGTAGGTTCCGGGCGCAGTGAACTGCTGAGGGCAATCTTTGGGGCTATCCCTAAGCACAGCGGCAAGGTGTTTATCGAAGGTAAGGAATGCGAAATTCGCGAGCCGGCGCAAGCGCTCCGCTTGGGATTAGGTTACCTGACCGAGGATCGGAAGCTGGACGGTATCATCTCTACCATGAACATCAAGGAAAATATGACGCTGGCTATCCTCAAGAAGCTCTCGCGCTTACAAGTGATGGACCACAAACAGGAGAACGCCATCGCGCAGCAATATGCCGGCTCGCTCAACATCAAATTTCGGGGCATCAACGACGGTATCATGTCCCTGAGCGGAGGAAACCAGCAAAAGGTAGTACTCTCAAAACTGCTGATGTCCCATTTGAAGATTCTGTTCCTGGATGAGCCCACCCGCGGGATCGATGTAGGCGCGAAGAATGAGATTTATAAAATCATCAACGACTTGGCTAAGGAGGGTATGAGTATTGTGATCGTATCCTCGGAACTTGCCGAGCTGCTGGAGATATGTGATAGGTTCGTCATCCTCAGCAAGGGAACGACCCGCAGGGAGATGGACAAGGACGAGGTGACGGAGCATAAGGTGCTTCACGCGTGTTCGGGATTGGATTGACGCACGCCGCGCATTCAACGTCTCTTAAAGAAAGGAGGAATTCGCGATTTTGAGCAGACGTTTAACCGCGGTATGTATTATCTGACAATAACAGAAAAGGAGAATCGAAATGAAAAAAATAACTTTGGTTGTTGTATTATTGATGGCTGTCAGCATGTTTTTGCCTGTGGCCGTGGAGGCCGCGGCGGAACTGAACATTGTTTATGTCCCTCCGCTTATTGCGCACCCCGTTTGGCTGGTGGCTAAGCAGGGCTTTGAGGACGCCCAGAAAAACCTCGGATTCAACGGACAATGGGTTGGTCCAATGGAGAACAACGTCAACGAAGTGGTCAAGCAGATTGAGATCGCCATTATCTCCAAAGTGGATGGCATTATCACCTACGGCGCGGAGCCCACGGCAATGATGCCCGTGCTGAGACAAGCCGCCGAAGCGGGAATCCCCGTGGTAACGGTCATCGGCGATGTCGAAGGCGTGGACAAGCTCGGCTTCATGGGTACTGACCCGGAGAATTTCGGTCGGACCGGCGCCAGAGTGCTGTCCGAGAAGATAGGCGATGAGAAGATTTACCTTGTTGGCCAAATGTTCGCGCTGGACGCCGCGCAAAACATCGCGAATTTTGAAGGCTACAGGCACGGTTTGGCCAATCACGCGGCCGGGTTCGAATGGCTGACGACGAATGCCTCCAACAGCGATATGGCCACCAGCATGCAAGAATGGGAAAAAGCGATCACCACATATCCTGAGGTCAACGCGTTTATCTGCTCCAGCGGCGAAAGCGCGGCGGGCGCCGCGAAGGTGCTGAGAGAGCGTGATTTAGTCGGCAAAATTACAGTCGTTGGCATCGACGATATGGAAGAGACCTTGGACGCCATTCGGGAGGGCGCCGTATACGCGACATTGACGCAGAACTTCTACCGTTGCGGCTATCAGGCCGCGGAGTGGATCGTCAATTTCAAACGCGACGGCGTGAAACCCGCCAACCCCTTGACGGATACCGGCACCATAGTGGTCACCAAAACGAATGTGGAAACATACATTAATGAGCTGATGGATCGGAGCGGTTGGTAACGAACCGGCTGTATCTTCTATAATCATATAGCGTATCGATTTGCGGATGCGCTTGTCAATCCATGGGGCAGGTATGGTTCGTGCTGTACCTGCCCAGTTTTTCCGTTTGAGCTGAGAGGGGGAAACCGAATGATAACACTTCACTCCGACCGGCTGCGAGTTGAGTTGCCGGAACCGGGAGAGCGCCCTAATGACCGCACCAGATTTGAGCGCGCGGCGTACATTTCCGAAGTGGTGTTGGACGGCGCGATTCAATTTGCCGCCAATGAACCCAAGAATCTGGCGCATCCGCCCACAGGCGGGAGGGGGTTGTGCTGTGAGTGCCGAACGGATTACAGTGCGTCGGCTGAAATAGGCGGGTATTTTCCAAAATTCGGCGTCGGCTTAATTCGTAAGACCGACGATCAGCCGTTTATTTTTCACCGGCGCTATGACAACGTGCAAATGTTCCCGATTCGGTACGACCACAGCGAGGATACCGCCACCTTTGTGACCGAACCAATTTCCTGCATGGGGTACGCTCTTCGCACGCAAAAGACGGTGCGCGTCCGCGGCAATGTGCTGACCGTGGATGCCGCGGCGGAGAACCTTGGCGAGAAGGACATCGAGTTTATCGAGTTCTGTCATAATTTCCTCAGTGTGGACGGAATGGCCCTGGGTCCCGCTTACCGGATCGCGTTCCCGACACTGCGGGACTTCGGTCAGCGGCGGATGACCGACATCAACGGCGCCTTGTGCAGCTTACGCCAGGATGGCAAGGGTTTTACATACTGCGAGTTCAGCGCCGGGGTATCCCACATCAGCGTGGATTTGAGCGGTATGACGCAGGCGCCCTTTACTTGGCGGATGTCCAATGACATCGCTAAGGCTTATGTGGAAGCCGCCGAGTCCTTCCATCCCGCGTGGCTGGAGATTTGGTCTATCGACCATATCATTTCCCCGGAGGCTTTTCAACGGCGCCTGCTGGAGCCGGGAAAAGCCCATAATTGGAAGCGCACATGGCGGTTCGAAGCGTATAATTCCGAAGCGAATTAATTGTTTGACTGTCGCGGCGCAATGACGGCGTCCGACGGCAGGCGTCAATCATCCCAACCATCCAGAAAGAGGAGGCCGAAAGCGAAATGAGTAAGAAAGCGTTGGTGACCGGAGGAAACCGCGGCATCGGCAAGTGCATTGCCATAGCGTTAGCGAAAGAGGGGTACGATGTAGCCATCTCTTATCGGCGTCACGAAATGGAAGCGGCGGAGGTAGTAAAGCGAGTGCAGGAGACCGGCAGGGAAAGTTATGCCTTCCAGGCATCGCTGGATAAGCCGAATACCTGCAACAAGATGTTTGAGCAGGCGGTGGCGGCGCTGAACGGGTTGGATCTGATGGTCAACAATGCGGGACAGACCATTTGCGAGCCCATTTACGGAGTCACCGAGGAGAATCTGGATCACCTCGTCAACTTGGATTTCAACTCCTTTGTGCTGATGATGCGCAACGCCGCCAAGTTTATGATTGATCATGACATCAAGGGTAATATCGTCAATATCACCTCCTCGCGCGGGGAACGCGCGTATCCGGAATGCGGCGTCTACTGCGGTCTCAAAGCCGGCCTGAATCATGCCGTCGCGGCCTTCGCGCTGGATGTCTGCGGGTATGGCATCCGCATTAACAACGTAGCCCCCGGCGCGACCCGCATCCGAACCAAGGAAGAACTGTTCGCGATGAAGGAAGGCGCCAAAACGGACTACTTTTGGAAAGAGGAATTCGCCGACAAATCGAAGCCCATCGGAGCGGATTTTTGGGACGATCTAGGCGACGTAATCCCGCTTGGCCGCGCCGCCTTTCCGGAGGATATCGCCAACGCGGTGCTGTTCCTGTCTTCAGAAAAAGCGTCGTACATCACCGGCTTTACGCTTCGCGTGGATGGCGGCCTGATAATCCCGGGCATGCCGGAGGGTTTTGCGGGGCAGGCAGGCGTAGCCGCCGGCGGCTGGGGACGTCCGGAACCCATCAAGTAAGCGAAAAAGTGAGGTGGAAGATGTGAATAAATATCTGTTTACTGTAGGCACCTACGCCGAGGCTGATACCGATAGCATCTTCTGGTATCAGGCGGACTTCGCGCAGGGCAAATTTACCCGGCAGGCCGCGTACAGAGGCGTCTCCTGCCCGTCATACCTGCTGCAGGGCAAAAACGGCCTGTTGTACGCGGTGGAGGAACTGGCGCCGGACGGGAACATTGCCGTCTATATCAGGAGTGCGGACGGAATTCAAAAAAGGCGCGAACTGCCCAGTAACGGGGCGCATCCCTGCCATCTGGCGATTGACGAGAAGGAGCGGTTCTTGTTCGCGGCGAATTATACCAGCGGCAGTTTGGCTATGTTTGAGATTGACGCGGAGGGGCTGCCGCGGGCGCTGTGCTTTTTGAAACAACATGCTGGAAAAGGGATGAATCTAAAGCGGCAGGAAGGGGCGCACGTCCATTTTTCCAAAGCTAAGGAGGGATTGCTGTATGTCTGTGATTTAGGGCTGGATACCGTGTTTTGTTACCGCATTAACGCGGAAAAAAAGGCGCTTGAGGAGACTGATCGGAACCTCCGCCTGCCCGATGGTAACGGCCCGCGGCACCTGTGTTTTCATCCAAAGCGCGGCGGCTGGCTGTTCGTTTTTGCGGAGCTGACAGCCAGGATTTTCGTATTTCACCAGAAAGATGGCGTCTTCGCGCTAAAACAGGAGATACTGTCGCTGCCGGCGGAAAGGACGGCGGTAAATCTGGGGGCCGCGATCAAGCCGTCCGAAGATGGAAAGTATTTTTTTGTCTCCAACCGAGGCGACGACAGCGTGACAGCGTTTTTAGTCACGGAAGAAGGCCTGTTGACATCATTGCACACTTGCGCGACTGGGGGCAAGGCGCCTAGGGATATCGAAGTGTTCGGCGACTACATCATCATCGCCAACCAGGATTCCTCGTCCTTGACGGCGCTTCGTTTTAACCGCGCGCAAGGAAGGCTGGAGCAAACCCGCATGCGGGAAACCGTACCGTTGCCTTCCTGCATTGCGCGGGCAGAATGGGATCCCTGTTTCCTACGGAGGTAATATCAGGTGAAAGTAACGGTCCCGGTTTTAGAGATTTACAGAAACTGCGGGATGCTGCTTCAAAGCAAGTCGGATATCGCGCGTGAAAAAGTGAACGAATACCTTGCGTTTGTGAAACAGGCAGGATTTGAAATAAGCGGCGCGGGCAAGGTCTCCCCAAAAGTTATCGATGGTTTGAACATGCAACTAATGTCTGATGATGAATACATCAAATTCATTTCAGGCAAATCGTAATATACCGGAGGCATGATAATCCAACCTGAAAAAGACCGGAAGCGCCTGCAACACATATGTACGCGGGCGGCCGGGGTAAAAAAAACTGAAAAGCCCCGCCGCGTTGAATCGGTATTCCGGGTTATTGTCCTGCTGAATGCAGTAAACGGGGAAAGTATTTTTTAATTTTTTCAGCATTTTACGTTATGTTATAATTTATCGGGGCTTAAGGTATAATGCGCCCGACAGCGACTGACTGGCGCGCAAATAAAATAAGCTGGACTGAAGGTGTCTCGGCATGTTGCACTGCGGTATAGTTGGGCTTCCCCTCAGCGGGAAGAGTACTATTTTCAACGTGATAA
>JAISDM010000140.1 GCA_031264885.1 Peptococcaceae bacterium
GCGGAGCGTTTTAGAATTTCTAGGCGAAATTTGCGCCCGCAAAAGCCACTGTCTGAGCGGAGCGAGTTTGGCTTTTGCAGCAAATTGAGCCGTAGAAATTCAAAACGCGGAGCCGTAAGACCGGCATCCTCCCCCTCCGCCGGGTATTTGCGCCAAACCACGAATCGCAAGTGAAGTTTGTCCGTGGAGTTTGTCCGCGAGTTTATCCGCGGTCCCCCGGCTTACCCAACAATATAACAGCGTTATGCCCCCCAAAACCAAAAGTATTGCTGATCGCGTAGTTGACCCGCAATTCTCTGGAGTGATTCGGCACATAATCCAAATCGCATTCGGGATCCTGATTCTCATAATTGATGGTAGGCGCGACCCGGTCTTCCTGAACAGACTTGGCCGCGGCAATCGCCTCAATCCCCCCGGCGGCCCCCAGCAAATGCCCGGTCATGGACTTCGTAGAGCTGATCGCCACCCGATAGGCGTAATCGCCAAAGACCCGCTTGATCGCCATAGTCTCCGTCTTATCGTTTAAATCGGTGGAGGTTCCGTGAGCGTTGATATAATTGATATCACAGGGATCCAGCCCCGCTTCCCGGATCGCCATTTCCATCGCTCTGGCCGCCCCGTTCCCTTCAGGATCCGGAGCCGTCATATGATAAGCGTCACAAGTCGCCCCATATCCCAAAACCTCCGCGTATATCCGCGCCCCGCGCCTGCGCGCGTGTTCCAGACTCTCCAGAACCAACACACCCGCGCCCTCTCCAATGACAAACCCGTCCCTGTCCCGGTCAAAAGGCCGCGACGCCCGTTCCGGCTGGTCATTTCTGAGAGACAGCGCCTTCATGGAACAGAATCCCCCCAAGCCAACGCCCGTAATAGAAGCCTCCGTCCCGCCGGTCAAAATCAAATCCACATCCCCGCGCTGAATCCTGTGGAACGCCTCCCCGACCCCGTTGGTTCCGGAGGCGCAGGCCGTGACGACGGTGTAGTTCACCCCTTTAAACCCAAATCGAATGGCGGTTTGCCCGGATACCATATTGCTGATCATCATCGGCACAAAAAAAGGGCTGATCCTGCCCGGGCCTTTTTCCTCAAAAATCTTGCATGTATCCTGAGTAGCGTCGATCCCTCCCACGCCGCAGCCCAAAATAACGCCGCAGCGGTCCCTGTCCAGGGCGTCCAGATCCAAATCCGCGTCTTTCACAGCCATTTCCGCGGCAGCCAGGCCAAACTGGGTGAACTTTGCCGTCCGGCGAAGCTCTTTCTTATCCATATATTGTTCCGGATTGAAGTCCGGCACTTCCCCCGCAATCTGCGAGGAATATTTCTCAGCGTCCAAATGGGTGATCCGCCGGACACCCGAGCGTCCCCGGAGCAATCCGTCCCAATAAAGATCCAGACCTGTTCCAAGAGGAGTCACCGCTCCCATTCCGGTAATCACAACGCGTTGTTTTCCCATTGTGCCCCCACCTTTTGATCCAAATGACCCCGCCGTCGGGCGGGGTCTCGAAGACATCATTTCTTTTCTTTAATGTAATCGACGACACTGCCGACTGTCTTGATTTTTTCAGTATCCTCATCTGGAATCTCAAGCTCAAATTCTTCTTCCAAAGCCATGATCATTTCCACCACATCCAAAGAATCGGCGTTCAGCTCGTCAAAACTGGTTTCATCCTTGAGAACGGTCACGTCGACGCCGAGCTGCTCCGCCACAATCTCTCTCACTCTCTCAGCTAAATTCATAAGGATTCACCTCCCTTCCGGCATATTACTATTTTGTTACATAGCCAAGCCGCCATCCACCGCGATGACTTGACCGGTAATATAAGCAGACTCTGATCCCGCCAAAAACAATATGAGATTCGCCACATCTTTCGGATTTCCTATCCGTTTCACGGGAATATTTTCGGCCAGGGCCTCCCGGGCTCTCGAATCCAATGAATCCGTCATATCCGTCTCAATGTATCCCGGCGCCACGGCGTTGACCAAAATCCCGCGGGACGCCAGCTCCTTCGCGGCGCTTTTAGTCAAACCGACGAGCCCGGCTTTGCTGGCGGCATAATTCAATTGACCCGGATTACCTGTCAGACCCACCACCGAAGAAACATTGACGATCCTTCCGGCCCTCTGCTTCATCATGGGCCTGGCGCAGGCCCGGAGACAGTTAAACGCGCCTTTGAGATTCGTGTCCAGCACCTGATCCCAATCCTCATCCTTCATCCGGATCAAAAGACTGTCACGCACAACTCCCGCATTGTTTATTAGAATATCAAGCCTTCCGAATCTGGTCAAGACCTCTTTTACCATTTCATCCACTTCATCCGATTTGGCCACGTCGGCGCCCAGGCAAACCGCCTCCCGCCCCATAGCCTCAATCTCGGCGCATACGGCCTGAGCCTTGGCCCGGCTGCTTTGATAATTCACCGCGACTTTCGCGCCCGCCCCGGCCAGGGCCAAAGCCGCGGCCCTTCCGATCCCCCGGGATCCGCCCGTCACCAGCGCCACCTGATCATTCAGCATATGACCCAACCTTTCGCACTCACAGATCCAGAGCGTCCAGAGACGCCGCGTCCTCAATATTGACCAGCCGGACGGGACAGTCCATCTTTCGGATCAAACCGGTCAAAACCTTCCCGGGTCCAATTTCGACAAAGGTATCCACCCCCAGCCCGACCAATTTCTTCACAGACTGTTCCCACAAAACCGCTCCGCTGATCTGCCGGATCAAACGCTCCCGGATGATATCCGGCGCCGTCTCAGTCTCCGCGTCCACATTGGCGACGATGGGAACACGCGCGGCCGCAAACGGAATCCGCTCCATAGCCGCCCTCAGCTCATCCGCCGCCGGCGCCATTAATTTGGAATGAAAAGGCCCGGTCACCTGAAGGGGTACGCACCGCCTGATCCCGAATTCCTTGGCCCTTTCCGCCGCTTTTGCCACCGCTTCCCTATGCCCCGAAACGACAATCTGCCCGCCGCCGTTAAAATTAGCCGGCTGCAGCGATCCGAATTCGGACACAGCCTCACAGAGCGCCTCCGCCTGCTCCCTGGTTCCGCCCACGAGCGCCGCCATGCCCCCTTCTCCCGGCGGCGACGCCTTAGCCATAAAGCGTCCCCTCTGGCGCACCAGCCACAGCGCGTCTCCGGGGGTCAAGACCCCCGCCGCCGCCAGAGCCGTATACTCTCCCAGACTGTGGCCCGCCAGATAATCCGGCCCGGGTATGCCCCTTTCCGCGGCCAATGCCAGAAGCGCCAGACTCACAGCCATAATGGCGGGCTGGGCGTTCCAAGTCAGATCCAGCTCCGCCCCCCGGCTGGCGTCAAAACAAAGCCCGGAAAAATCCTCCTCCAGCCGCGCGTCCGCCATTTTAAACACATTCCGCGCGGCCTCGTATTCCTCAAAAAGCTGTTTCCCCATCCCCGGATACTGTGCCCCCTGTCCCGGGAAAATATAAGCCAATTTACTCATACGCACGCTCCATCACAGATACATCACGCAAGCGCCCCAGGTCAATCCTCCTCCAAAGGCGACAATGCCCACGCAATCCCCCGGTTGAATCAATTTTTGTTCCAGCGCCTCATCCAGGGCCACAGCCACCGAAGCGCCAGACATATTCCCATAGCGGTCAATGTTCACGACGGATTTCTCAGGAGGCAGCCCCAGCCGCTTCAGCGTGGCCTGAATAATGCGCAGATTCGCCTGATGAGGGATCAGGAAATCCAAATCGCTCTTATCCAGCCCCGCCAGCCGCAGGGCTTTTTCGATGGAATCCTCCATGGCCCGCACCGCGAATTTAAAAACCTCATTCCCCTGCATACGAATATGGTGCTGAGCGCTTTCCGTATCGCCGGTCAGCCGGCTGACCCCCCCGGACACATCCAATAAATCCGCCCCATTGCCGTCGGCGCCCAGATCAAAGCTCAATAATCCGCTGCCGTCCTCACAGGTCCTAAGTATCGCGGCCCCCGCGCCATCCCCGAACAGGACACAGGTACCCCGGTCCGTATAGTCGATCAGCCGGCTCAAAATCTCCGTAGAAACCATCAGCACCGTCCGGTACCGGCCGGTCTCAATAAATTGAGAACCCACCGCCAGCCCGTAAATGAACCCGCTGCAAGCCGCCGCCAAATCGAAAGCCCAGGCGTTGACGGCTTTCAGCTCTCTTTGGATATAGCTCGCGGTGGACGGAAGCATCCGGTCCGGGGTGATGGTGCCGCAAATGATCAAATCGATTTCTTCCGGCGCCACATTGGCCTTGCTCATGGCGCGCCTGGCCGCCTCTATGGCCAGATCCGAGGAAGCCTGCCAGTCGGCCGCGCGGCGTCTCTCAACGATGCCGGTTCTCGCGCGGATCCATTCGTCGCTGGTATCCACGATTTTTTCAAAGTCCTGATTGGTCATAATTCTCTCCGGCACATACGATCCCGTACCGATGATCCTGGCCCGCCGGCCTTCGTTTTTCATATGACTCATTTCCCTTCTCCTTTAGGGCTCCTTAGGACTCATTAGGACTCATTAAGGCTCATATTCCTCAGCTGTTCCAAAAAACCGGCCTTCACACACCGTTTGGCCATAAACAGCGCGTTTTTGATGGCTGTGGCGTTGGAACTGCCGTGGCAAATCACGCTGATCCCGTCCACGCCCAGAAGAGGAGCGCCCCCATGTTCGGAATAATCCAGGTTTTTCACTGTGTCCCTCAAGGCATTTTTTATGAGCCACGCCCCTATTTTATTCTTAATGCTCCCGGTCAGCAAGCCTTTTAACTGGCGAAAAACCGTCTCGACGGTTCCCTCCATCACTTTTAGTGCCACATTCCCCGCGAACCCGTCGCAAACGATCACATCCGCCCGGCCTTTTAACAAATCCCTGCCTTCAACATTGCCCTGGAAATTCATGCCGGCCCGGTTCTTTAACAGCTGATGCGCGGCTTTCACCGCCTCGTCGCCCTTGGTTTCCTCACTTCCGTTGCTCAGCAGGCAAACCGTAGGGGATTCCCGCTCCAGCAGCACCTTCGCGCACACTTGACCCATTTGGGCAAATTGAACCAGAGCCTCAGGCCCCGATCCTGTATTCGCGCCGGAATCCAACAGCAGCGTCCGCCCGCGTTCCGTCGGAAGCAATGTGACGATGGCCGGGCGTTCGATCCCCGGAATTCTGCCCAAGCCCAGCAGAGCGGCCGTCATCTGCGCCCCGGTGCTGCCCGCCGAAACCACCGCGTCCGCCTGGCCGTCTTTTACCAGCTGTGTGGCCACGGTAATGGAAGCGTCCTTTTTCTTCCGATAAGCGATGGCCGGATGCTCATCCATTTCGATCACCTGAGTACAATGCTTCAACCGCAAGCGTTCCGTTTTGGGTATCTCCGGAAACAGGCGCGTTAAAACCGCTTCATTCCCCGTCAAAATCAAATCAAGCTCTGAATCGCTCTTTAGGGCTTCCAAAGCCCCTTTTACGATCTCGTCCGGGGCGTAATCCCCCCCCATGGCATCCAAAGCAATCCTCATTTCTTCCTCCTGGCGTTCAGATCCATTCCCCAAGACCTTACTATAGTTAACTATAGTTAAACAGTTCCGCAAAAAACCCTTCTCGCTTCGGATATTCCGAATCTCGAAGGGTTTCGGCGACTACCGACGAAAGGTTTAGGCATCCTTACTCTACCGGAACACTCACTTGCTCGTTATAATAGCCGCAAGCCGGGCACGCCCGATGAGGCTGCTTATATTCGTGGCACTTGGGGCATTTCATCAGATCCGGCGCGGCCATTTTCAAAATCACCGCTCTTCTGGCGCGGTTTTTGGCTTTCGACCGGCGATGCTGCTGCACTCCCATATCGACACCTCCTTCAAACAAACTCCGAACCCAAGCGAGCCAAAACCGCCAGCCGGGGATCCGTCTCCCGGACCCGGCACCCGCAGGGTCCCTTCTTCAAATCCGCCCCGCAATGAGGGCACAGGCCCGGACAATCCTCCGCGCACAGCAATTGCATGGGCAAAGCGGACACAATATGCTCCCAGGCGCATTGACCCAAATCCAGCCAGTCCTCCGTCAGCGGATAAAACTCAGATTCGCCGGATTCCGTCTCCGCGCCGCCTTGCCTGATAAACATATCCTCAAATTCAATCCGCATGGGATAGACCACCGGATCCAGGCAGCGGGCGCACACACCCTCAATCCGGGTAAGTACCACCGCCGAAACCGCCAGATGATTGCCCGCGTTCACCACTTCGCCGCTCACCCTGGGCGGATCCAATATCCGATATTCCTCGTCCGCGGGCATGTCCTCCATAACGAATTCAAAGCCTTCCCTGGCCCCCGGCTCCTTCATAAGTCCGGCAATGCTTTTCTTCATGCGCCCCGCCTTCCTTAGTTAAGGATTCATCAGTTAAGGATTCATCGCGCTGTTACTCATTATATTCAGCTAAATCAGGTTTGTCAACATTCATATTGCCGGGTTTTCTTTTTACCACCCTGTCAAAATAAATTAACATATTGAAATAAATCAGGATTGACGCGCAAAGATATTTTGGCTATAATCATAATAGTCTAAATAAACCCAATAATCAGTTTTTAGCCTGTTGAAACTTTCTGAACCTTTTGAAAACCTGGTAGAAAACAACCGTCGGTACAACCACTGGGGCAAATAAGCGGCCTGTAAAGACAGTTCATTTTGGGCTGAGTGGGGGGTGATGCCGGGAACGATTTGGTACAGACCTATTTCCGGGAGATTCTGAATATACCTTAGCGACCGCGCGGTGATTGCTGCCGGCTGAAATCAGCAATACGCGCCGCAACAAGAAAGGAAGGGATTATATGTCAGAACCAATGTTGGAAACAGGGGTAAAGAACCAGGTTATTCTGAACGAAGACGACAATGTGATGCTGCCCGAGAAAGAAATCATGGCCTTCGGTATGGCCGGTTTCGCGATCAACATCACCTTTATCTACATGATCGCCTTCGTGCAATTCTTTTGGACGGACGTGCTGATGATCCCGGCGACCCTCGTCGGTATCTTCATGATGGTCTGCAAGGTTTGGGACGCCCTCAACGACATCATCGTCGCGTACTTCACAGACCGCAGCAAGTGGAAAAAAGGTTTCTACATCCCGTGGGAATGGTCGTTCATCCCGATGATTATATTCATGTGCCTCGTCATGAACCGCGGGGACGGCAGCAGAATGTTCATGGTGCTGACTTTCGTCATGTACGTCTTCTATACTCTGTTTGAGACGTTTTACGAGGTTCCCAATCTGGCGAGCTTATCGACCATGACGCTGAACTACCGCTGCCGCGGCAAGCTGACCGCGCACCGCCAGTTCTTCGGCAACGTCGCGGCGCTGATCGTTACGACCAGCTGTATTCCGCTGTCCATGGCCCTCGGCAACGGCGACATGGCGCAAGGCTGGACGAAAGCGGCCATCGTGTACGGCGTAATCGCGGCGCCTTTCTTCGTCATCGGCATTTTGGGACGCAAAGAGCGTTTCCGTCCCGTTCAGGAAAGCGGCGCCCAAGTATCCATGAAGGAATCCATCAAATGCTTGAAGAACAACCTGCCCGCCTGGATGATCATCCTCGCCCACTTCGCTTGGGGCGTCGCGAACGGCTTCGGCGGAGCGGCAAAGAATTACTACTGGACTTATGTTTATGGAGACGTCACGCTGATTTCCTCAACCGCGTGGTTCGGATCCGGCGGTATGATCATAGCCGCCATCGTCGCTCTGCTCATCGCCGGCAGAGTGAAGAACAAGAGGGACATTCCGCTGGTCGCGTGGTCGTTCTGCGCACTCTTTAACCTTATAGCTTTTTTCCTGCCGATCGGCCCGGGCAGCATTCTCCCGCTGAAAATCCTGCTGGGGCTCGCGCAAGTCGGCGGACAGATCGGCTTCATCACGCTGTTCGGCATCGCTCCCGACGTCACCGAATACTCTCAGCAAGTCCACGGCCTGCGGAACGCCGGATTCATCTTCGCGGCGATCAACCTGGCCTTCCAGTTCGGCAACGCCTTCACAAGCGGCGTCTTTGTCACGGTTCTCGGCGCGATGGGGTATGTGGCCGGTCAGACTCAGACCCCGGCCGTGCTGTCCCTGATCAGTCTCGGATCCTGGCTGTTCCCCGCACTCGGAATGGCCTTCGGCGTCTTCTGCTGGTTAAAATATAAACTGAACGAACAGACCCACAACGAAGCGATTCACAGACTGTCCCGCTGACACAGGGCAAACAGGCAATTGAAACACAGGGGGAGAGGAAGGAACCCGGCGGTTTCCTCCTCTCCCCTTAAAATTTATATTGTGGCTGGATTATACTGTCAACAGGCGGAGTCTGTTTTCGCTACCGTCCCGGTATCAGAATCATATCTTCCGGCGCCCTGCCCGAAACCTGCGCGGCCAGCTCCCTGATCTGACGCGCGTTCTCCGGCAGTATCAAGGAAGGCGGCGCGATCACAACCGCCTTGTCCCATTGAATGAGCGCCGCGCAGGGATCCAATCCCATCGCCGCCAGGGCGCTTTCGATCAGCAGCTCCTGTTCCCGTTCCTCGGTGATCCGCAAGATCCGATCCTGCGCTTCCCGCTTTCTGTCGTCCTCATAAAGTTCGCTGCCGGCAATTTCTTTCAAAATCTGAACCTGCTCACTGCGCAAGCGGTCTCTTTCCAAACGGTATCCCTCGTAGATATCCCATTCCGCCGCGGCGTCGCCTTCCGGCGCGGTCCGCTCCTCCGACACGGCTTCCCCCGCGGCCGCCGGTTCATCTTCCGCCGCGGCCCGCCCATCCGCCGCGGCCCTCGCGTCCGAAGGATCGGCCGCGTTCTCTTTCCGGACGCCCGCGCCGCCGGAACCGGCGGCGGCCGCCATAACATCCGCCGCCCCCCGATCCTCCCGGCCCCTGTCGGCGATACCAAATCCCACAACCAGACAAATCAAAAACAGCGTCGCCATGCCCAAACCGACCAATGTGTTTTTGCGTATCAAGAAACTCACGCCCGCGGCTTTCCTCATGCCCGCCCCTTCCTTTCATTCCCGCTCATTCCCGCGCCATTCCCGCAATTCGCAGCTTAAACCCGGTATCTGCGCTATCCCGGCGGAGGGGAAAATGGCAGTCGATTAGGGAGTCCGTAAGACCGCCATCCTCCCCTCCGCCGGGTACTTGCGTAATACCCGCTTATCGCCCGCTCAGCGCCGTCTTTTCCCCTTCCACCACCATCACCTGATGAGAAGCGACCCCGAATAAAGATTGAACGGCGCGGCTCAATTCCCGCTGTATCCGCTTGCTCCCGGCGCCCTCAGCCACCACCAGCACCCCTTTCAGGATCGGCGCGGTTTCCTTCGCCACCTGAGTGTCCCGGGTGGTATCCGCGAACTCACGCTCAATGCCGCTCTCCAGAGTCACCGCCACATACACCTCGCCGACGCCGCGGATTCTGGACAGAATCCTCTGAGCGTCCAGAGCCAGAGTCTCCTCCATTCTGGAGAGATTCTCCCTGCCCTGAGACAGATCATTGGCGCGGTCCGAAGTCGTCACCAGCAGCTCCCCCGTTCCCAGAGGAGAAAGCCCCCTTTGCTGAGCCCACAGACCGGGCAGCACCATCAGCAATATCCCGGTGATCAGCAAGACCGCCAGCCATTTCTTTTCCTTCAGAAACAAATTCTTTAATTTTTCCATCCACATTCCATTCACCGGGCTTCCTCCCATACCGTTTTTATTTGACCCACGTTGACCGGCAGCCACTGAACGACCTGAGCGCGGACAGACTTCACGTCCGCGCCTTCCCCGATCCCAATCAGAACCTCCTGGATCTCCCCGCCGTTTACCCGGACAGACACCTCTTTCACGGCGTCCCCATACAAACCGTCCAGCCGCCCCTTCAGCGCCGCGGCAATCTCCCTCTCATAAGACTGATCCCAAAAAAACCGCATATCCTCTTCCTTCGCGGCCATTTTTTCTTCCAGAATCCCCGAATCCACCGGCACATCCGATTCAGGAAGCTCCGAGTAAAGAAAAAACAGCGTCCTCAGCGGCGTCGCCAAAGTCAGAAGCATGAACAAACCGGTCAGCACATTCAAATAACGCCGCCACTTCTCATCAGGCATCATCAGTTCAAACAAAAACGTCAAAATGATGAACGCCGCCATCTGCCCGGTGATCTGTCCCAACATCTCCATAGCGATCCCCCAGCCCCTCTCAGCGCAGCATAATGGTAGCGTTGGCCGCCAACAGCATCAGCGCCAGAGTCAGGAAAAACATCACCGCCACCGCCGCCGTCGCCGTGAATATCAGCATCATAGCGTCCGCCATCTCATCCAGCATATTCCCCGCCAGCCGCTCCCCAAAAGGTTGAATCAGCGCGCCGCCCAGCCGGAACAGCACAGCCTGGGCAAACATCCCCGCCAAAGGCCCAAAAGCGGTCAGCAAAATCCCGATGATTCCAAAGAAACCCAACGTATTCTTAAACACCAGCGAGGTGCCCACCACCGCGTCCACCGCGTCCGCGAACAACCCGCCGGCCACCGGCAGCGCCGCGCCGGTCACATATTTGGCCGTGCGCAGCAGCACCCCGTCCGAAACGCTTCCCAAGCCCCCCTGTATGCTCAGCACAGCCACAAACACAGTCATGGTCAGCCCAATGCCCCATTTGACCCCCGAACGTATAAATTGAACCAGCTTGGTAATCTTGTGATCCTCCGACAGATGATCGACCAGACCCAGCGCCAGTCCCAAAAAAATCATGGGAAAAATCACATGACTGATCAGCGCCGTCATCATACTGAGAGAACCTATTAACACAGGCCGCGTCAGAAGCACCGTGGTTCCGTGGCCCATAGCCAAAAGCAGAGACAGCATCACCGGCATCAGAAACTCCATGAACTCCCCCATCCGGTTTATGGCTGCCCGCCCGCCGGTCATGGATTCGTTGAACCCCTTGACCGATAAAGTCATGATCAGAATCAGGCATACCACCGACGCCGCCTTCGCCGCGCCATTCCCTTCAAACGCCCCGCCGAGCTGCTCCATGATGAGACAAACCACCGCGATCACCAGAATCTGCCCGAACCATCGCATTTGGAAGAAAATTTGCTTCAACAGAACCTCCAGGATTTTTCTCAGCAGAGCGCCCGGATTTAATTCCATATCCCCCGAACGCATTTGCCCCCAAATAGAGGCTAAAGACAGCCCGTCCATCCATTGAGAGGCGTCTTGATCCATTTGATCCAGGAACTGATCCAAATCAGACGTATCCGGATACAAATCCCGAATTTCCGCCGCGGACGCCTGTCCCGGGCAGCAGACGCCCGGACAGAGCAGCAGCAGACCACAGACCAAACCCAGGACGACTTTCTTCAGCACAGACCGTCACCTCCCCAAAGGCATCGCAGCGACACCTCAAAACGATACCTCAAATCACGGAATCAAAGCGAATATCATATCCAGCGCGGCGGAAAAAATCGGCAAAGCCAGAATCAGCACCATGATCTTCCCGCACATCTCCAGCTTGGAACCAATGGAGTTTTCCCCCGCGTCCTTGCAAATCTGCGACCCGAATTCCGTCAGATAAGCGACGCCCATGACCTTCATCACCGTTGACAAATAAGAAAGATTAACCCCCGCCTTAGCCGTGATGGAATCCACAGCCTGATAAACCGCCTGAATTTGCCTGGCCGCCGTCAGAAACAAAACCAATCCCGCGGCCACCGACACCAGAAGCCCCGCCTCCTTATGCCTTTCCCGCACAAACACAGCCAGCAGCGCGCTGATCAAAGCAAATCCCACCCATTGAAAAATCCCCACGCCTACCCTCCCATCCCAGGCGTTTTGCCGCTCCATTGCCGATTAACTTGGACTTACCCGGATTCGCCCATTTCCCCGTCACAAAATCAGTACAAGAAGAACACACTCTTAATCTCCGTCAGCAGCTGAGCCAAAACCTGAATCACCAAGATAAACGCGATCGACACCCCCGCCAAAGTCGCGATAAACGCGTAT
>JAISDM010000185.1 GCA_031264885.1 Peptococcaceae bacterium
CTGCGGATGCGCTGTTCGCGGTACCGTAGGGGCGGCATCCTGCCGCCCGTTCATCATTCCACGATCCCCTGCCCCTACTCGTTTCGGATGGCTGTAATCGGACTCAGCCGGGTGGCGCGCCGGGCCGGGAACCATCCGGCCACGATGCCGATGAAGAAAGCGAATACCAGCGCGAATATCGCCAGCCAGAACGGGATGACCGATACATCCATCGCTTCCTCCCCGATGGTCATGAAACTGCCGGCGGCAAAGTAATTGATCACCCTGGAAAGGCCATAACTCACCGCCAGCCCCACCATGCCGCCGAACACCCCGATCAGCCCCGCTTCCATCAAGAACAGCGCCTGAACATCCCCGCCGTTGGCCCCCACCACCTTCATGACGCCGATCTCCCGGGTACGCTCATAAATGGACATAATCATGGTATTGGCGATGCCGATGGACGCCACCAAAAGGGTAATGGCGCCGATCCCGCCCAGTACCGCCTGGATCATCAGGGACTGGGACTCGATCCCTTCCAGCTGATCCGCCAGGGTATACACGTTATAGCCCTGTTCCCGCAGTATCTTGCACACTTGCCGGGCCGCCGACACATCCTTGCAGCGGATCATGATGTTGTCGTACTGATCCGCGGCTTTTTTACGCCTGGCGTCGCTGCTCCTGGTGGACGACATGACACGCTCGCCCCCCATATCATAAACGGCGTATCCGCCGCCGTTGTTGGCATTCACATATTTACGCCAGCGCCGCACATCCTCCAGAGAAGCGTAGGCGTTCCACGCCGTATCCGAGTATTCCCCCTCCAGCACGCCTATGATCTGGGCGCTCTGCCGCTTGGTGGTGGACTGACCCGTTTTGTCGTCATACTTATTCAGATTTACCGTGACCAGTTTCCCGTTCATCTCCAGGGAATTCTGGGATCTATAGTCAAATCTGGGATTATACGCGGCTTTGGGATCGTAAAAATTGCTGCGCACCTGGTATCCCACCACCATCATATTCCGATCCAGATCCGTAAGCATGCGCCCTTCCAGGATTTTTAGCTCCATGGCCTCCATCTTGGACGGTTCCATACCGTAAATATTGATGTAGCCCTGCATCTTCCCGAATTTCGCCTCGCTGCTGATCTGATAAACCGGCGCCACCACCATAACGCCGGGATAGCCCTCCATCGCCGTCACCGCCTCGTCGTCGAGAAACTGCTCCTCCCCGATCATCTCACCGGTGTCATAGTTATAGCTCCGCCCCTGGTTCACCGTCACCATGTTCAGGTTGCCCCAGCTCTCGAACATCTTGCGCTGGGCCTGATCCAGGCCGACCCCGATGGAAATCATCACCACGATGGCCATGGTTCCGATCAGGACCCCCAGAATGGTCAGAACGGCCCGCACCTTCCGGCGCCATAAATTGCGGTACGCCAACACTAAAATATCCAGCTTATTCATTGAAAAATTCCTCTCTGGCTTTCTTCTTCGCCCGGAGAATATAAATCAGCTCCGCCAGGGCGACCACCGCTATCGCCAGCGCCAGCCAATAGGTCCGCAGGAAGGCCAGCGCCGGGTTCCCCAGCCCGCCGTCCATGCCGTCGACGCCGGGCATACCCTCCGGCATATTCACATCCACAGCCTGCGCCTCCTGGACATTCATCTCGAAGGGGAATTCCTGCCGGACAGACTGATTGTTGTTATCCGTGTAGCTGAATACCAACATCCCCGACAAAACCCCCTCCGCCCTGGGCACGATCATTCCGGAATAAGAATCGCTGGCGCCGATCTCCAGTTTGCCCACATAGTAAATAGCGTCCATCAGCTCAAACTGGCCCTGGCTGTCCTCCACCGCCACCATGAAATTGTCCAGCGCCACCTTCCCCGTGTTGACATATTCCGCCATCACCGGCACGGGCTGACCCAGACTCCCGTCTGTGGGGATACTGGTGGACACCACCTGAAGCCGGGCCTCCTGAGTCACCGGGATATTGACCAGTTCCTGGAGGGTCAGATCCTTGCCCGCCCTGTCCTCATAAACAATGTCAATGGGCACGATATACGTTTTCGCCTGAGCGTTGGCGTCCACATACAGCTCGATCTCCTTCACCACCACACTCTGCCCGGCAATCTGATCAATAAAGAAGCTGTTGCTGGAATCCACCGGCGAAAACACCGTTCCGCCGGCGCTGGTGGTCCCGCTGGAATTATCCTCAACCTTCAGCACACCCATGGATATCTTCACATTATTGACCTGCACCTTATTGGTGTTCTCGATGTACAAGGTCAGCGTCACCCGGTCCCCCCCGTAGACCTGGGGTTTGGACAGCGTATACTTGTTGATGATGATCCTGGGATTCGAAGTGGTCCCGAAGGAATCGTCCGACAGAGGCAAATTCAGGATTTCCTCCGCGGTTTCCACAGACTGACTGCCTAAATAGTCAAAAGTCATTTTCATTTTGACCGTGTTGGCCGTTCGGGTATCTTTGGCCTTGAGGCTGTAACGCAGAACGGTCTCCTCATTTTTATAAATCTTGGGAACCGTCTGTTTATTGGTCACATTCAACACCTGAAAGTTCACGTCCCCGTCCAGGTACACCACCACATTCCTGGCGTCCATGGTGATGCTGGTATTCTGGAGGGTCAGCTCAATGTCGAAGCCCTCCTCCAGATCAGGCGTATCCTGCAGAACCCGGATGTCCCTGACAATGATCACCGGCTCCATCATATCAAAAATCACCGGCATGGACAAATCCATGACCGCCGTACCGCAGTACTGAAACAGCGCGTTCTGATACAGCGCCTTGGCCACCATCCGGTATTCCCGGTCCGCCTGAGCGTCTTTGCTGACCTCAAAGGTCACGGGCACCGTTCTGGTGCCTCTGGCCGGGATCTGATCCACCGTCAGGGCGTCCATGGCGGTTTTCAAAACAAACGGCCCCTGCCCCGGATCAAAATCATCGGTCTTAAACTCAAACGTAATGTTGAACGCCGGTTTATCCGTGATATTCCGGATCAAAAAATTGATGGTGAACTCATTGCCCACCACGATGTCCTCTTTACGCATGTTGGATTCCAATGTTAAAATCGGATCGATCGAATCCCGAACCACCTGCTGCGCCGGCGCCCGCCCGGGAAAAACCGTCAACGCGCACACGCACCAAATAACGCTGATAAAAACCCTCATTCCGGCTTTAAACATCATTCCGCCAACTCTCCTTTGTGTTTACTGTCAATTTTAATAATGCGCCCGTCCACCATATGGATCACCCGGTCCGCGTATTCCGCCAATTCCAAATTATGAGTCACCATCATCAGCGTGACCCCTCCCTGGCGAACCCTCTCCCGCAGAATCTCCATGATCTCTTTGGTGGTCTTCGTATCCAGGTTGCCCGTGGGTTCGTCCGCGTACAGAATCTTGGGATCGTTGATCAGCGCCCGGGCAATGCTCACCCGCTGCTGCTGCCCGCCGCTCATCTCGGTCGGTTTGTTTTTCAGCCGGTCCTTCAGACCCATCTGGGTCAATATATCCCTGGCCCGCTTATACCGCTCCCTTCTCCCGACGCCGTCAAACATCAGGGGCATGCTCACATTCTCCAGAGCGGTCAAAGTCGGAATTAGATTATATGCTTGAAAGATAAAACCCATGTATCTCCGGCGAAACAAGGCCATATCCCGTTCTTTCATTTTCACAATAGATGTTCCTCTGACCACAATGTCACCTCGGGTGGGCTTATCCAACCCCGCCACCGTGTGCAGCAGCGTGGATTTGCCGGATCCGGAAGCGCCCAGAACACAAATAAACTCCCCCGGGTCAATCCGCATATTCACACTGTCCAAAGCGGTGATCACTTCCTGCCCCACCCGGTATTTCTTGACCAAATCCAGGGTCTCAATCAGACATGTCATATTTTCACCTCAGTATATATAGACGCGGCGGCCTTTCAATCGGTTCCCGAATCCGAATCCAGGATCGACAAAATCATCGGTTCCATCTCATCCCGGCGGCAAAAACGCCGGCGCGGCCGCTCTTCCAGACCCAGCAAAGCCGGATGCGCCGGTTCGCCGGTGAAATCGCTCAGGATCTTTAAGGTTTCAAATTCGTTCCGCTCAGCCGCCGGATGACCCAGCGCGGCCAGAACGCTGCCGCTGAATTTAAACGGGCTGGCGGTGGCGTCAATCAGCGTGAGCGTCTCATCCCCCGTCTGATTCCGGTATTGCTCATAGACCGCCATGCCCACAGCCGTATGGGGATCCATCACATAATGATTCTGTTCGTATATCTCCCGGATCATATCGGATCCTTCCTCATCCGTGGCAAAACCCGCCCACAAGACCTCATTCATGGCTTTTTTGACGGTCCCGCCCACCTGGAACCGGCCTTTGCCGGCAAGCCCGCCCATCCAATCGCGTATCATTTCCCCGTCGCGGCCCGACATCTCAAACAAGAGACGCTCCAGATTACTGGATATCAAAATATCCATAGACGGGCTGTTGGTGTAATAAAACGGCCTATTGCGGTCATAAATCCCCGTTTGGAAGAAATCCGTCAGCACATGATTCATATTGGAGGCGCAAATCAGCTTATGCACAGGCAAACCCATCTGTTTGGCGTACCAGCCGGCCAATATATTGCCAAAATTCCCCGTAGGCGCCACGAAATTGACGGGCGCCCCCCATTGAACGCGTTTTTGTTGGGACAGCGCAAAATACGCGTGGAAATAATAAACGATCTGCGGCGCCAGGCGTCCCCAATTGATGGAATTGGCGGAAGACATCCGAACGCCCCGGCCGTCCAGCAGCCGGATCATTTCCTCATTGCCGAACACGGCCTTCACCCCGTTCTGGCAATCGTCAAAATTCCCCTCGACGGCGCAAACATAGGTATTGCGGCCGTCGGTGGCGTTCATCTGCGCCTCCTGCACAGGGCTGACGCCTCCGTTGGGATAGAACACGGCGATCTTGATCCCAGGCACATCTTTGAATCCTTCCAGCGCCGCCTTTCCCGTGTCTCCCGAGGTCGCCACCAAAATGAGAATCTCCTTGCCGTCTCCCGTTCTCTGAGCGGCATATGTCAGCAAATAAGGCATAATTTGAAGCGCCATATCTTTAAAAGCCGCGGTGGGCCCGTGGAACAACTCCAGGAATCCCAGACCGCCGCCGATCATCTTCACCGGAGCCGGCCCGGCGTCTCCGCCCCACGCCGGCCTGCCGTAAGCTTTTGCCGCAAAGTCCCGCAAGACCGGACCGGGATAGTCGTCCATCAAAGCATTCAGCACCGCGGCGGCCAGCTCCGGATAACTCAAAGATTCCAGAGTTTGCAGTTCCTCCATGGAATACCTGGGAACGCTTCGCGGGACAAATAAGCCGCCGCCAGGCGCCATACCTGAATAAACAGCCTCACAGGAGGATACCGGCTCCGCGTTTCCCCTGGTGTTGATATACATTGACATAACCGCTTCTCCTTTATAAAATGAAATCAAACCAAATCTTATTTATTCTATCACATTTTATTTTACGGAAATACGGTAAAATTGTGTCCGCGCAAAATTATGTCTAAGATAGATCATCAGGAGGCGACCCATGAAAAAACATTTTTTAGTCAAAATCGCGCATCTTTATTACGAAAACGACCAGACACAGCAGGAAATCGCGGATCAGTTAGGCATATCCCGGATGGCGGTTTCCCGGGCGCTCCAAAAAGCCCGGGACGAGGGCATCGTGGACATTCGCGTCAACTATGAAGAGGGCTACTATGAAATGGAAGAATCGCTCAAAGACAAGTATCAGCTGACGGATATCCTCATTACCCCTTTTCAGCAGGGAGAATCCCTGAAGCACATCCTGGCCCAGAACACGGCCCAATACCTCCAGCGGATTCTGGAATTCGGCGACTTGGTCGGGGTGGGATGGGGCTCCACTCTGTCCTTCTTGCCCCAGTACACCCGCTCCTTCGAACCCATGGATCTCACCTTCGTCCCGATTTTGGGCGGCGCGGGCCAGGTCAGTATGGAGATGCACGCCAATCAAATCGCCTTCGGCCTGGCCCAATCCCTGGGCGGTCGTTTCCGGTTCCTGCACGCCCCGGCCGTCGTGGACTCCCCCCAGCTGCGAGGCGCGCTCCTGTCCGGCAAGAGCATCCGCGCCGCGCTGGAACTGGCGAAGAAGTCCAAAACCGTCATTCTGGGCATCGGCGCCCCGCTGGATCCCCTGTCCACCATGAACGACTCCGGATACATCACAGAGGACGAGCTGTCCAAATTAGAGCAAGCGGGAGCCGTCTGCGACGTAGGCTCCTGCGTATACCTGAACTCAGCCTCCCAGCTCTGCCCGCTGGATTTAAACGACAAAATCGTCGGCCTCTCCTACGACGATTTAAGGGAAATCCCCACCGTCATCGCCGTAGCGGGAGGCGCCGGCAAACACGCGGCCGTACAAACAGCCCTGCGAAGCGGCCTAGTCCACATCCTCATCACCGACGAAGAAACCGCCGGGTTTCTCACCCTTTCCTAAGAAAAAGTCAATTCGCGGTTTGGCGTGAGTATGTTCCCCGTCATTCCAGGCTTGTCTATCCTCCGTCATTCCGGGCTTGTCCCGGAATCCAAAAATGATAAGCCAAGGAACCTGGATTCTGGGACAAGCCCAGAATGACAAGATATGTATGATAGTTTCCGGACGGTCCCGGGCGGCAGAATGCCGCCCCTACGGTACCGTGAATGGCGCGCCTGTAGGGGCGGCATCCTGCCGCCCGCTTCTGGCCGCCGCATTGCCTCCGGTGAAGGAGGAGATGGCGCCCGATTAGGCGGAGCGTTTTATGAATTGAGGCGCCGCAATATCCCGATGATGGCTTTCTGCGCCTTTTCCATATGTTTTTGAATCGTTTGGGCCGCTTTCTGCGGATCCCTGCCGACGATCGCCTCAAGCACCTTCCGGTGCTCCCGCACAGCCAGTTTAAGCCTGCCGGGGTCAGACAGAGTCGTGGAACGGAAGCGTTGAATCTGCTCCCGCAAATCGCAGATCAAGCCGACCAGCCGGTCGTTTTTCGACATTTGATATATCAGCGAATGGAACCGCGCGTCCGAATCCACGGTGGTCAGCAAGTCGCCGTCCGCCGTGTCGGACATGTCGCTCACCGCCTGCCTCAAATCCTCGATCTCCTCATCCGTCGCCCTTTCGGCCGCTTTTTCGGCCGCGAGCATCTCCAAGGCGGTTCGTATCTCGAATACATCCATCACGTCTTTCATGGAAATACCCGCCACATAACTGCCTTTGCGCGGAACGATCACCACATACCCGTCGGTTTCCAGCCGGCGCATGGCTTCCCGGACCGGAGTGCGGCTGATCCCCATTTCATCCGCCAGCTCCGTTTCCATCAGCCGCTCGCCCGGCACAAACAGCTTGGTCATAATCGCGTCCCGCAGCGCTTCATAGGCTATTTCCCCCAGAGGCTTGACCGTGTTCAAATCAATCGTAAGCACAGATCTCTCTTTCACCAGACCGTCCTCCCATCCGTCGTCATCCTTTAGGATTCATTAAATCAGGACTCGTTAAATCAGGTAAATTAACAGAATTCGCGAAAAGCGCGGCAGGAATCCCCGTGTTTCTGCAAGAAGATAATCAAGTTTATTTTAACAGATTCAACTGTGAAAGGAAACCTATTATGAAAAAAACCACGAATCGCGGGAAAAAACCGCTTCTGATCCTGTTTTTCTGTGCCGCTCTGCTGACTTTGTTTCTCCCGCCGCAACACGTCCGGGCCGCGGAGGTAACCCCGTTTCAGTTCTTGATCGTCACCGACTCTCATCTGGGAGACAGCGGGGCCAACCGCAACACCCCCCGGGTCCTCAGCGATATGACCGCCAAATACCCCGGCGCCGCCTTCGCGGTACACATGGGGGACATTGCGGAAACCGGCGATCTGGCGGAATACCAAATTTATCAGTCCCTGACCTCCAACCTGCCCTACCCCCTGTACCTGACCATGGGCAACCATGAAAGCCGCTGGAACGACCCGACGCATCAGCGTTTTTCCAGCATCACGGGACAATCTCCCACACAATCCTGGGATTATGGAGGCATACATTTTGTCATGCTGGATTCCTCCATTCCCAAAGGGCAGAACGGTCATTTGAACAGACAGGATCTGGACTGGCTGACGGCGGATTTAGCCGGAATCGCGCCGGATGCCCCTGTGGTCATATTCACACACCACCCTCTTTTGTACGACGAGGGCCGGTATAATACGGTCTATCTCGATAACGACCAGGAATTATGGCCCCTGCTGGAAAGCCGCAACATCATCGCGCTGTTTTCCGGACACGGACATATCCACCTTTACTGGGAAGTCAACGGTGTGTCCGGCATGATGATCAAAGCGGCCATGGAGGAGGGCTATGCCGCTGTGGATGTGGATCCGGCCCGCGGAATCCTGAATGTGCAGGCCATGGCGCTCTCCCAGAACGAGCTGGGGGAAACCGTCTCCGCGCCTCAGACCACCTGGGAAATCCCATTGAAACGGAATCCGCCGTCCATTAGTTTCCAGATCCTCTCTCCCGCCGCGGACACCGCCGTCAATCAGTCCGTTTTGGTTCAAGCCCAGTTCGACTGGGACATCATGCCCGCCAAGGTGGAATACCGCCTGGGGAACACCGGCTGGAGAGCCCTGCCCGCCCTGGTGAATCAACGGGGCCTGTATGAAAAAACCGTGGACCTGTCCGATACGGCGCCCGGCGCCCGGACTCTGTGGATCCGGGCGATGACCTCCGACGAACGAAGTTTCGTCCGGTCCGTCCCCTTCATCGTGAGCCGCCCTGAGCTTCCCGTCCAGAAGCTGTGGGAATTCCAGGCCAACGGGCCGATTCAAGCGAATCCCGCCGTCAATGAGGACTGTGTCTATGTGGGAGACCGGGCCGGCTTCCTGTACGCCGTCGCCCGGAATTCAGGAGATATCCTCTGGACGGCGCAAACCGACGGCGGATTTCTCGCCTCTCCCGTTTTGAAAGATCAAGTGGTGTACGCGGTGAACACTCTGGGGAATGTGTTTGCCTGGAACGCCCTGACCGGTCAGCCCCTCTGGCAGCAAGCCTGCCAGGAGTCTGTCGCCGCCGGCCCGGCGGCCGACGGCGATCGGCTGTACATGGCGGGTACGGACGGCTCCGTTCTGGCGCTGGATATTTTTACCGGGCAAATACTCTGGAAGCAGACCCTCGCGGCCAAAGCCGTCATCTCGGCGCCCGCCGTGGGAGATTCCCTGCTTTACTTCGGATCCTGGGACAATTACCTGTACGCCGTGAATAAGGATACCGGGGACTTGGTTTGGAAGCAGCCCTTCGGCTCGCAGGTTTATTACGCGCCCGCCGCGGCCAGTCCGCTCTTTTACCGGGGAAGGGTCTATATCAGCACCCCCGGCAACTTGGTCATATGCCTGGACGCCGCCAACGGCGCCGAGCTGTGGTCTGTCAAGGCTTCCTCCGGCTTATCCAGTCCGATTGTATATAACTACGCTATTGTGTACAGCACCTTGGACGGAACGCTCTATGCCCTGGATCCGGATACCGGCGCCAATTTGTGGCAGGTGGACCATCCCCAGAGTAATTTCGGATCGTCGCCTGTGGCCCAGGAGGGTTCCCTGCTCTTATCCGGCCTCACGGGGAATCTGGCGTCGGTCCATGTGAATTCACGCGCGGTTTCCTGGAATGTTCATGTGGACGACGCCTACATCTTTTCCGATCCCGCCGTCTGGCAGAATCAGGTATACATCGGGACCCTCTCCGGCAAATTGGCGGCTTACGCCGCCGACCCCGGAGAAGCGCCCGCGCCCTTCCCCGGATTCGCGTTTTTTCCCGATACCGCCGGGCACTGGGCCAGAGCCGCGCTGAACGAATTGAGCCAGAAGAACTGGATCCGCGGCTTCGAAGACGGCACCTACCGGCCTGACGACCCGGTCACCCGGGGACAGCTGGCCGCCATGATCGCCCGCGCTTTGGGGACGGAAACGCCGCCTGAGGGATTCGTCTCTCAATTCACGGATGTGGAATCCCATTGGGCCGCCGCCGCTGTCATGGCCCTAGAGGCCGATGGGAAGGCGCCGGGATACGCCGCCGGCGCCGAAACCGCCGGGGTTTTTCTTCCCGACCAGCCGGCCACCCGGGCGGAGGCCGCTCTGTTTCTCGCCCTGGCCATCTCCCTTTCGGAAGTAACCGACCCCTTCTTTCCCAGCAAATTCACGGACATCGGCGGCATTCCGGCCGCGTGGGCCGTCAAAGCCCTGGAAAGCCGCGATTTTATCGGCGGATTTCTGGAAAACGGGATATCCTATTATAAGCCGGATAACAATCTGACCCGCGCCGAGATCGGCGTTTTGCTCATGAGAATTTTTCATTGATTTAGGGGGTGGCCGCCTTGTATTCCATTTATCAATCAACAGACCAGTATTTTTATGAATCCGCTTTGGTCGGAAAAGGCTGTTGGATTCATATGATCGCTCCTACGGAAGAAGAATTGCAGATGATTGCCTCGGATACAGGCGCTTTTTATGATTTCCTCCGATACCCCCTGGACGATGAGGAACGTCCCCGCATGGAAATAGAGGACAAGCAGATCCTGACCATCATCGATATTCCCAATTACGACAAGGATTCCGGCGCGTACGAAACCCTGCCCATGGGCATTATCATCAACGAGGATCATGTGATCACCGTTTGTTTAAAAGATACGGGGATCCTGGACGATTTTATCCACAACCGGGTCAAACCGGTGGTCACGTTCAAAAAAACCCGCTTCCTGTTCCTTCTGCTTTACAAAAACGCGATGCTGTTTCTGCGGTATTTGCGCGAACTCGAACGCTCCACCAACGTTCTGGAAAAGGAGCTGCAAAAATCCATGCGCAACCGGGAACTGATCCGTCTGATGAACGTAGGCAAGAGCCTGGTGTATTTCTCCACATCCCTGCGTTCCAACCAGGCTGTGCTGGAGCGGCTGATGCGGACCCGCGCGCTGAAAAAATTCGAGGAGGACGACGACCTGCTGGAAGACGTCATCATCGAGAACAAACAGGCGATTGAGATGGCGGGCATCTACACCAACATCCTCAACAGCACCATGGAAACCTCCGCCACCATTGTCTCCAATAATCTCAACGGCGTGATGAAATTCCTGGCCGCCATCACCATCATCATGTCGCTGCCCACCATGGTGGCCAGTTTCTTCGGCGTCAACGTCCCCGTGCCGTTTCAATTCATGGCGTATCCCTACGGCTTCGCGATCGTGGTAGGCATCTCCGTGGTGATTTCCGCCGTGGCCATTTGGTTCCTGTACCGGAAAGATATGTTCTAAAAAGGGTGATCCAATAAAATGACCATGACACAAAGAGTCGGGCTTGGAGCGAATAGCTACGACATCCTCACCGGCAGCGGGCTGCTCCGGGACTTCGGAACGCATATCGCCGCGCTTTGCGGCTCGGGCGTGGCGGTGGTGACGGACAGCAACCTGTGGACGCGTTACGGCCGGGCTTTTGCCGCTTCCATGGAATCCGCGGGATTGAGCGCCGGATCAGACTGGGCGCCTGTTATTTTGGACCCGGGGGAACACAACAAGTCCTTGGACGGCCTGGGCCGGCTTTACAGCGCCTTCGCCGCCATGAAGCTGCGGCGCGGCGGGCTGGTGGCCGCTTTCGGCGGCGGCGTCGTCGGCGATTTAAGCGGAATGGCCGCGGCCACATGGATGCGCGGCGTCCGCTATGTTCAGATCCCCACCACTCTGCTGGCTCAGGTGGATTCCAGCGTAGGGGGCAAAACCGCCATCAACTTAGACGAAGGTAAAAATCTGGCGGGGGTCTTTTACCAGCCGTCGTTGGTTCTCATCGACACCGATTTGCCGCAAACGCTGCCCGAAAGGGAATTCCGCTCCGGCATGGCCGAGGTCATTAAATATGGCGCGATTCGCTCAAAGCCTCTGTTTGACCGCTTGACGGGCAGGCCGGACACGGCGGCGCTGGCTGAAATCGTCGCTCAGTGCTGCCGTATCAAGAGCGAATTCGTGGAGCGGGACGAGCTGGACACCGGGGAGCGCATGCTGCTCAATTTTGGCCACAGCTTTGGCCACGCCATTGAGAAACTGGGCGGCTACCGGCGTTACAACCACGGCGAGGCCGTGGCGATGGGCATGGCGCTGGCCGCCGAAACCGGTGAAAAAATAGGCTTGACAGCGGTGGGGAACGCCGCTAGGATAAAAGAAGTTTTAGAAATTCACGGATTGGACACAGCTTGCCCCTACGAGCCGGAAGCGCTGCTGCCCCAGATGGAACTGGACAAAAAGAACGAAAACGGCCAAATCAGGCTGGTTTTGATTCAAGAAATCGGAACGGCCTTTGTACATACGATCCAATTGAACGAACTGGGTAACTGTTTACAGAGAAGAGGGATTCCAAAATGATCATCGTTTTTAAACCCACGGCCACTGAGAGTCAGATCCAAATCCTGCGCGACGAAATGTCCAATCAAGAGCTGACCATACAGGAAATCCAGGGGGAAAGCACCCGGATGCTGGGATTGGCCGGGGATACGTCCATGCTGTCGGGGGACCGGTTCCTGATTCATGAATTTGTGGAGCGCGTCATTAAGGTATCGGAGCCTTACAAACTGGCGGGACGGCGCTTTCATCCCCAGGATTCCTCTTTCGACATTGCCGGGCGAAAAATCGGCGGAGGCGCTTTTACCGTCATGGCCGGCCCCTGTTCGGTGGAGAACGAGGCCCAAATCCTTTCCATCGCCCGGGATGTGAAGCTGTCCGGCGCGGATTTCCTGAGGGGCGGCGCTTTTAAGCCCCGCAGTTCGCCCTACTCGTTTCAGGGGCTGGGGCTCGACGGCCTCGAATTATTGAAAATCGCCAGAGAAAAAACAGGCTTGCCCATCGTCACTGAGATCATGTCCCAGGAATACGCGGAGGTGTTTCGCGACGACGTGGACATCATTCAAATCGGCGCGCGAAACATGCAAAATTTCCCGTTATTGGTCGAAATAGGTAAAACAGGCAAGCCGGTTCTGTTAAAAAGAGGTCCTTCCTGCACCATTGACGAAATGCTGATGGCCGCCGATTATATCCTCATGGCAAGCGGCGGCGGCTGCCCGGTGATCTTATGCGAACGCGGCATACGAACCTTTGAGCCGTCCACCCGCAATACCCTGGATCTGTCGGCCATTCCCGTCATCAAGAAGAAATCCCACCTGCCCGTCATTGTCGATCCTTCTCACGGCACCGGCTACTGGGACCTGGTTTATCCCATGGCGCTGGCGGCGGCGGCGGCAGGCGCGGACGGCCTCATGATCGAGGTTCACAATCAGCCGGACAAAGCCTTATGCGACGGCCAGCAGTCCATCACTCCGTTTCTGTTTAACCGGCTGATGCAAAAAATCGCGAAAATACGCAAAATCGTCACTGAGGAGGCCATATAAATGACTGGGAAAGAACGTCTCGGAGATCTGAGAAAACAAATCGATGAAATCGACGGCAAACTCATCGCGCTGTTTCAGGAACGCATGTACATAGCGAAGGAAACAGGTGAAATCAAAGGCATGAACAACCTGGCCATCACCGACGAGGCCCGGGAGCAGCAAGTGGTGAACCGGGCGGAAGCCCTTGCCGGCGGCGATCTCAAGGGTGAGGCGTCCATGTTCATGCGCTCCGTCATCGCCATTTCAAAGGAACAGCAGCGCAAATCCCTGTTTCCCACGGACGCCCCGCTGCTGCCTCCGCCCCGCAAACCGGTCCGCGACCGCATCGTCTGCGCGTACCGGGGCGTCCCAGGGGGCTGGAGCGAAGAAGCGCTGATCAAACTGTTTCCTGAAGCCGGGGCGCTGCAGACGGATCTTACCGAAGACGTGTTTCTGGCGGTCAAGGACAAAAAGGCCCATTACGGCATCGCCGCCATCGAGAACTCAAAGACCGGCGCCATTGGCGAAACCTACGACCTGCTCAGGAAATACGGCTGTTTCATCGTAGGCCGGACCGCAGTCAATATCCAGGATTGTCTTCTGGCGCGGGAAGGCGTGGAACTCTCCGATATCCGTGAGGTGTATTCCCATCCCTACGGCTTCCGTGACTGCGCTAATTTTTTGCGCGGCCGCGCCTGGGACCTCAATACCTGCCATAATATGGATGAATCGGCCCGGACGGCGGCAGCCGAAAAAAGCGGCCGGGCGGCCGCCATCGGTTCGCGCAGGATCGCCGAACTCAACGGGCTTCAAGTGCTGTCGCCCAATATTATGAATTCGGACAGCAACAAGACCTCCTTCGTGGTCATCTCCCCCGAGCCGGAGTACGACGCCAGCGACGATCTCATCTCGGTCACTTTTTCCACACAGCACCGCAGCGGCGCCCTCTGCGAGACGCTTCTGCCGTTCATGGCGGGCGGGATAAACCTCACGCGCATCGAGTCCCGCCCCGGGGGCCTCGACAAATACCGGTTCTTCGCGGAAATTCAAGGCAACATCCTCGACGGGAACACAATCTCCGTCTTACGCTACGCCGCCGCCGCCAGCGAATACTTTGAAGTGATCGGCTGCTACAGCACGACCTGAAAGTCTAAAAAGGAGGCTCATCGGATCCATTGAAAAAAATCGCCGTGATCAACGGCCCCAATATGAATTTGCTGGGCAAACGCGAGCCAGAAAAATACGGGAACCTGACCTTGGAAAGCGTCAACCAGGCTATCTCACAGAAAGCGGAGGAATGGGGCGCGCGTTGTGAATTCTTTCAAAGCAATTCGGAAGGCGAACTGGTCGGCGCCGTCCAAAACGCCTCGGCCGCGGACGGGGTCATATTAAACGCCGCCGCCTACACCCATTACAGCGTGGCGATCCGCGACGCCATCGCCGCCATAGACGCCCCCGTAATAGAGGTACATATGTCCAACGTACACGCCAGAGAAGAATTCCGGCGTCAATCCGTCATCGCGCCGGTATGCGCGGGAAGCGTCGCGGGCTTCGGCGCGAAAAGCTACATCCTGGCTCTGTACGCCCTGACCCGCTGAGGGCTCAAACCGGGCGGCAGAATGCCGCCCCTACATCCGCGTCATTCCCGGCGCCGCCGGGGCGGCATTCTGCCGCCCGGGACCGCCCGGAAATGACAAAAACGGGCTGTCCTTCACAATGAAGCGCCACGGCCAGGCGGCCGCCTCATTGGCGTAGTCAATGTGAATCCTGGGCGTGGCGGCGACGCGGTGATCCGCCACGGGAACGCCTTCGGCGATGTACAGCCGGCCGCCGCACAAGTCCTCCCCATAATGATCCATGTTGATCCCCAACGCCGAACACAGCTTGCCGGGTCCGTCACACAGATGGCGCTCCTGGCGGCCGCGGCGTCTTTTTTTCATCAGCTCCAGACCTTCCAGAGGCTCCAGCGCGCGAATCAAAACGCACTCCGGTCGCCCTTCTTTTTGTGTTACTACATTCAAACAATGATACATGCCGTAGATTAAATATACGTACGCAAATCCCCCCGGCCCGTATTGAACATTGACCCGCCCCTGAGGCTTCCCCTTATAAGAATGCGCCGCGGGATCCTCCCGGCCCATATAGCCTTCCGTCTCCACAATCATCCCCGAAACGGCGCCCTCTTCCGACTGATGAACCACGACCTTCCCCAAAAGGGCCTTGGCCACCGTCAGTGTATCCCGCTCATAAAAATCCCTTGTTAATTTTTGCAAACTCAATGTTTCCACGCGGTTCCCGCTAATTTCCGATGACTGCCCATGGCACAATAGAAAAAGCAAAGGCCAGAAGCACCAAAATGACAAAAACTCTAATGATTTTCTTCCTGGTTTTTTGATTCATAAGCCACCTGCCTTTCAAATCCGCTCCCGCTCGCGGCGCGGGCCGCCTCTACAGCTAAATAATCACACCGGTTGTTTATGGCGTCGTTGGCATGTCCCTTCACCTTGATCCATTGAATCCGGTGCGTTTGGGATAACTCCAGCAGCGACAGCCACAAATCCTGATTCTCCACCGCGTCATTCTTCGCGGTGCGCCAGCCGTTTCTCCGCCAGTTATCCAGCCACCTTGAATTGAACGCGTTGACCAAGTAGGCGCTGTCGCTGTGCAGCTGAACCGCGCAGGGCTCTTTCAGCGCCCGCAGCGCGCAAATGGCCGCCATCAGCTCCATGCGGTTATTGGTGGTCATAGGCTCCCCCCCGGAGAGCTCTTTTTGAGTCCCTTGGTAGCTCAGCACCGCGCCCCAGCCGCCCGGTCCCGGATTGCCGGAGCAGGCGCCATCCGTATAAATACTCACTTGTTTCAGAATATCCCACCTCCGCCGCAGAGACGGCATTTTGTCCTCGCCGCCCACAGCACGGTTACACCGTCTAATCCCAACGGGCGGCAGAATTCCGCCCCTACAATCCCAATGGACGGCGAACGCCGCCCGTCCCCGTCATTCCGGGCTTGACCCGAAATCCAAATCCCTGTCATTCCGCCACATTTCGCAGACGGTCCCGGGCGGTCGGGGACGTCCGCCCCTACGATACCGTGAATGATGCATATGTAGGGGCGGCATCCTGCCGCCCGTCCCCGTCATTCCGGGTCATCCGTCGGATCCGGCGCCGTATGTACCTCGGTTTCCAGCTCGTAATGGACATTTCGCATGGCAGGTACCACCTGAATCCACGTCTTCCCGGCCTTTTGCCCCATCACGCCCCCTTGTTCATCCATAATCCGCAAAGGCTCGCCGGCCGCTTCCTTCGCCCACGTGCCGCGCATGACCTGATTTTCCACAATACATACGGCGGATCCGCTTCCGACGATGTCAATCTCGGACATAGGCGTCCCATCCTTCACCACATCCCGCGTCCTGGCTTCCAAAATGAAGATGGTGTCCGCCGTCAAAACATCCCCTTCGAGGGTTTCATGGGTCTCATCATTGATCAGTCTGCGATAGCGCCCCCCCGGCTGTCCCGGTTCCCCCGGCTGCCCCGTGTCCTCTTCCCAGACCCAGGATACCGAGTACCGGTACCGGCCCGTGGCGTAATCAATCGTCAGGGTTCCGCCCTTCAAAGATTCGCCGTCAAACGCGTCGCTTTCCGGGATCATTTCCGGCGTTTTGACCTCATACTTCTTCGCGGCGGCGCCTTCCGTCAGCCGATCCGTGCTGGTATACAAATTATGGGGCGCTCTGCGGGACTGATCCCTCCAAAAATATTTCTCGGAATTATAGATCTCGTCCATGTCTTTCACGCCAATGTTTCTGATCATCGTAAGCGCTTCCTGGCTGCCTCCGGCGTGGGCCAGCGGCAAATCCATCCCCCGCGCCAGCTGTACATAATAATATCTGGCGCTCCGGACCGGGCCCACCATATCTGATTTTTCCGAATAAAACAAAGCCATATAGCGGGTAATGCCGCCTTCCGCCAAAATCTCGTACACCAGATCCGCTTTATCCAAACCGCTCTGGGGCCTGGCGTTGGGATGGTTGTCGATCATGACCAGCAGACCCCCCGGCAAATCCGGGACTCTGGGTTCGGTCACAGGCTCCTGAACCTGAACCTCCGTCTCCGTGGGCGGCATCTCCTCCAATACGATTTCTTCATTCGCGCCGCAGGCTCCGAGAAGCAGAACCCAAACCAGCATCCCAAGCCCGAACGTCCATTTCGCTTTAAGCATACATTACGCCGCCTCCATTAACAAATCAGCCGAATCCGCATAAGATATATTGTTCAGCAAAACAGACAGGAGGCATCAGACGTGAATTCAAATTCCATCCATATCAGTTTATCTGAAAGGATATTATATCTCTTTTCCGGCGCCGCCTTATTGAATTCCTGGCCCGTCGCCATCGGCAAAGCGGAAACCCCAACGCCTTCCGGCCGCTTCATCGTCAACAATAAATCCATTCTGGACGGGCGCCAGATATACGGAACCCGCTGGATCGGCATCAGCAAACCCCTGTACGGCATTCACGGCACCAACAACCCCAATTGCATCGGCAAAGCGGTCAGCAAAGGCTGCATCCGGATGCGAAACGCGGATGTGGAATCGCTTTTTGGCCAAATTACCATCGGGACCCCCGTTTACATCGCCGCCAATCCTCCCTTGCGGCAAGCCTGACCCGGTTCCGCGAGGTCCCGCGGCGACCGGGACCCTCCATATAATATGGATTATATCATAACCCCTGGAGCATATCCAGAATTTTTGACCGGGGTTTGATTCGAATTTTTTGAACAGACGCCTCTGAGTTTTTCTCCCATTTCTTCTCCCAAGCCTGGGAATCCACCTCTCCCGCCGTCATGCACAAAGGCGGAAACACAACGCACCACCAGTTGGCGCCCTCCCCCTCCCCAATCACCAGGCGCAGCGCCTCATACTCTCCGGCAGGCAAAACCAGCTGCCCATAGCAGCGGTCCGGAAACATCCAGGCGCCATAATACGCCCTGACTTGCTGAGGATTCCCCGCTTCCTCCAGAACCCTCTCGGCGTTCCGCCGCAGCTCAGGAATTCTGCTGATCAAAATTCCGCGCGAATCCTCTAATTTTTTGGAATGATCAAACCAGTCCCTGGTCTGCTCCAAAACAGCGTCACGCACCTTGAGTTTCAGCGCCTGATCCTCCTCGCCGTCGCTGTTCGCCAAAATGTGCAGCCGAATAAAAGAAGGCAGGGAATCCGCCTCAGCCGCAGGCCACACCAGTCCGAAAACGGACAATAAAATCAAAACAACAAACATCAGCCGCCGCACCACAATCACCCTTCCCGGTAACTATACTTTGGCGGTAGTATACCCCAAAACCGGCCGACATATTCAGCCGCGTCATTCACGATCCCGTAGGGGCGGCATCCTGCCGCCCGGCCCGCGTCCGGAAACAACAAAAATCGTATCGTTAACACAATATATACCGTGGCCGCCGTTGCTAATTGAGACGCCTGGGTCTATAATGTTGTGTAGGTTCAAGGTACCAAGGTACCAAGGGGGTACTGATTTCAGGAAGCAGATGGAGCAATGAAATGACATTCTGGGACTTCTGCGCCCCGTTCTATGA
>JAISDM010000231.1 GCA_031264885.1 Peptococcaceae bacterium
AGTGACGGCGGGATGGATTCCGGGTCATGCCCGAGATGACGGGAAGGTTCCGGCGGTTGCTCGTATTTTCCAGAAAGGTATAGGTTTCTGGAAAACCAAATGTGTCCAATATATCCAAATATAAGGATCGGAGAAACACAAGAAAACCGCAGATTTTTCAATCTGCGGCGTTGCAAAAAATCAATGAAAAAGGTTTCCGGAAAAGTATACCTTTTCAGAAAAAAGGGGCGGTGTTTTTGTGGACGTGGGGCTTTTATCATATACTTTCGTAAATATTTTGCTGTTTTATGGGATCGTGCGAAAATAAAATTGAAAAATTTTGCGCGGGGATTTTCCTGGCCGCTGGGCGGGCGGCAGGATGCCGCCCCTACGGTAATGTGGATGGCGTGTTTGTTCGAAGGCGGGTTCCGGGCGGCAGGATGCCGCCCCTACGGTAATGTGGATGGCGCGTTTGTTCGAAGGTGGGTTCCGGGCGGCAGGATGCCGCCCCTACGGTAATGCGGATGGCGGGTTTGTTCGAAGGCGGGTCCCGGGCGGCAGGATGCCGCCCCTACGGTAATGTGGATGGTGTGTTTGTTCGAAGGCGGGTCCCGGGCGGCAGGATGCCGCCCCTACGGTAAAGTGGATGGCGCGTTTGTTCGAAGGCGGGTTCCGGGCGGCGGGATGCCGCCCCTACGGTGCCGCGCTGGTTGGGTTCAAGATATCACAGATTCGCGCTGATGTCAAAAAATACCGCGATTTTAAGTAAATTATTATTGGCACTTGAAATGGGTGTGTGTTTGAGGGTACAATAGAGTCAGTTGCCGGGGATCGCGGAAGACCGGCGGCGGCTATTAGGGATGATGGGCTCAACGGGTCCAAGGTGCATAGGAGGTGCGGTTGAATTGATTAGGAAGATTTTTTCGTTGTTGTTGAAATTGCTTATTTTGGTTTTGGCGTCCGCGCTTTGTTTCGTGGGGGGATTCATGCTGATTTCTCTCTGGAGCAAATCGATGGAGGGGGAAAAAGTCATTTATAAGGTGGTGGATTCCGCGGAGGCTTTGGCTGAGAACGGGATCAAGCTGTATGCCGAAAGCAATATGAAGGGCAGGGAGAGAACGCGGGAGGAGCTGAGGGCGGATCAGTCCAAGATCGTCACGGTGACGGCGGGCAACGCTTTTGCCAGCGGGGTGATCATCAGCGACTTGGGGTATGTGGTCACTACATATACGATGGCTCAGCGGTATGAGGAGATGCTGGTCTTTCTGCCGGAGACGTGGGGATATTCGGGCTCCGGACTGAAGGCGGATCTCATCGCTTATGATTCCGGCAGGGATTTGGCTCTGATGAAGGTCAAGAAGCAGTTCCGGTATGACCGGATGCCTGTGACCAATTCCAACGGTGTGACCAGCGGGCAGAATGTGGCTTTCTTCGGGAGTCCCAATCTATTGTCCAGCGGGGTCTACTACGGGGAAATCGCGAGCATTGATGTGGTGGACGGTCAGACTTTGTTCTTCGTGGACGCGAAGCTTCCGCCCGGAAGCGAGGGGGGCGCTCTGACCAATATGTACGGGGAAATGATCGGGCTTTATACGGGGATGGACGAAGCCACCGGCTTGTGCCGGGTCATTGCCGCCAATGATGTCAAGAATTTTTTGGATCATAAGCTGACTCAGGACGCGCTCAAGGATTACATGGATATGCAGGGGCAGCAGTATTGACGGATCCTGATGAAGTCCTAAAAGGGGCGATGTTGTTGAAGATACAATTTTGCGGCGCCGCGCGGACGGTGACGGGTTCCTGCTTTCGGATTGAGACCGCAAAAACCCGTTTCTTGGTGGACTGCGGCATGTTTCAGGGCGGAAAAGCTTTGAAGGAGTACAATTACGGCGATTTTGCCTTTGATCCCAAGGGTTTGGACTTTGTGCTCCTGACCCACGCTCACGTGGATCATTGCGGGCTTTTGCCCAAACTGTACAAGAACGGGTTTGACAAGGCCGTACACATGACTTTGCCTACGCTTCAGCTGTGCGGGGTGGTGCTGCCGGACAGCGGGCATATACAGGAAATAGAGGTTCAGCGCAAAAACCGGAAGCTGGCCAGAACGGGCGCGGAGCTGATTTCTCCGATTTATACCGCTCAGGACGCCTACCGGTGTTTGTCTTTCTTTGAGGGGCACGGTTATCAGGAGATCATACGGCTTGCGGAGGATGTGAAAATCCGCTTCCAGGACGCGGGGCATATTCTGGGTTCCGCCATGATCGAGGTTTGGATCGGGGAAGACGGGCGGGAAACCAAGCTGGTTTTTTCGGGAGACATCGGGAATGTGGATCAGGCGATCGTGCGGGATCCCACGTACCTGCGCGAGGCGGATTTTGTGGTGATGGAATCCACTTACGGGGATAGATACCATATCCATGGGGAAGATAAAGTGGACGCGCTGGCCGGAATTGTGGACCGGACCGTGGCCAAGGGCGGGAATCTGATTGTGCCGTCTTTTGCCGTGGAGCGGACCCAGGCGCTGGTTTACACGTTGAAGCGATTGAAGGAGGAAGGCCGGATCCCCCGGGTGGAGATATACATCGACAGTCCGATGGCGGTGGAGGCTACGAAGATTTTCGCGCGGAATCCTGATTATTATGACGATGAGGCCGCGCGGATGTTCCACGCGGAGGGGAACCGGGATATTTTCGCGGATCCGGATATTCATTATGTGGTGACGGCGGAAGAGTCCATGGCGCTGAACGCCATCCGGAGCGGGGCGGTTATTTTGTCCGCCAGCGGTATGGCGGACGCGGGGCGGATTAAGCATCACCTGAAGCATCATCTGTGGCGGCCGGAATCCACGGTTTTGTTCGTGGGATATCAGGCGGAAGGCACTCTGGGCCGGCGGATATTGGACGGGGAGAAGCAGGTGCGGATCCACGGGGAGAATGTGGCGGTCAAGGCCGAGGTGGCTTTGATCGACGATTTCTCTTCTCACGCGGATCAGAAGGGCCTGATGGAATGGGCGCGCCGCCTGGATGTGAAGAAGCCCAGGAGGGTTTTTCTGGTTCATGGCGAACAGGAAGCGGCGGAGGCTCTCTCCAGGCTAATCCGGGAGGAATTGGGGCTGGCTGTGGAGATACCGGATCAGGGGACGGTCTATGATTTATCCGGATTTGAGCCTGTTCTGGCCGGCGCCCAAAGCGGCGCGCCGGAGCGGCGGCTTCTGGCGGCGGAACTGGGGGAGGCTTTCGATCAGATCAAGGGGCGGATCACGGATATATCCAGGGATCCCAGGCATGATAAGAAGGTATTGCAGAGGCTTTTGGCCCGGGTGTATGAGCTAGAGGCGGAATTGAGGAAATACTGATGGCGCCCGCTTCGGGGGGATGGTGCGTGTATATGCTCCGATGCCGGGACGGGAGTTTGTACACGGGCATTACCACGGATTTGAAGCGAAGGACGCGGGAGCATGAGATGGGCAGGGGCGCCAAGTATACCCGCGGGCGCGGCCCGTTCGAGCTCTGCGGCTTTAAGGACGGATTGACCCGGGAGGAAGCGCTGCGGTTGGAGTGGAGGATCAAAAGCCTGCCTGCCGCGAAGAAGAAGCATGTGGGTTTGATAGACGACGGTTGGGAGGAAATGGATGAAAATCCAGAGTATAGACGGCGCCCTATGGCGTAAAATGGTGCTTTCGGCCGGCCGGTATTTGGGAACCAAAAAGGACGCGGTGGACGCTTTGAATGTGTTCCCCGTTCCGGACGGGGATACGGGAACCAATATGTGGCTGACCCTTTCGTCGGCGGCGCGGATCCTCGAACCCAAGCGTTTAGACTCTCTGAGCCAACTGACGCGGGACGCCGCTCAAGGCGCTTTGCTGGGCGCCAGGGGCAATTCAGGCGTCATACTGTCTCAGTTCTTTACCGGGGTCCGTCAGGCGTGCGAGGCGGCGGAGCAGATGGACGCGGCCGTATTTTGCGCGGCGATGAGGCTGGGAGCGGAGATGGCCTTCCGGGCTGTGATGAATCCGGTTCAAGGCACCATTTTGACGGTGATGGAAGAGGGCGCGCGCGGCGCCGGATTGCTGGCCGAAGCGGGCGAAACGGATGTGGAGGCTTTGCTGAAAGGGGCCCGGGACGGCGCCCGGTCGGCTTTGAAGCGGACGCCGGAGATGCTGCCGATCTTGAAGCAGGCCGGGGTGGTGGACGCCGGAGGGCAGGGCTTTGTATATATTCTGGAGGGATTTTTGGCGGGACTGAGGAATCGGGAGGAACCGGAAGACGGTGTGACGGAGGCGCCGGTCGAAACGCCGGCGGAGGATCCGGCGCCGGCTCCGGGCAAAATCATGAAGACGGACATTCTCTATGGGTACTGTACGGAGATGATTCTGCGAAAAAAAACGCGGGATTTGGATTTGGAGAGCATCAAGGCTTTTTTGTCGGATAAGGGGGATTCTCTGTTGGTGGTGGGCGCCGCCGATGCCTGCAAAATTCACATGCACACCAATGTGCCCGGTGAGGTGCTGTCTTACGGATTGAATCAGTGCGGGGGAACCCTTCATGACATTAAGATCGACAATTTGGAGGAGCAGGCCGAGACGGCGGGCTTGTTCGCCTTCGCCGAACCCAAGGCGGCGGTGGCGGCTGTGGCTGTGGCCGCGGGCAAGGGGCTGGAGGAGATTTTTAAAAGCCTGGGCGCGGATTATGTCATCGCGGGCGGCCAGACCATGAATCCCAGCATCCAGGATTTTCTGGAGGTGATGGAGCTGCTGGCGGCGAAAGAATACATTCTTCTGCCCAACAACTCCAATATTGTGATGGCGGCGGAGCAGGCGGCCAAAGCGCGGAAAGAGGGGGTATACGTGGTTCCTTCCGTGACTGTCCCCCAGGGAATCAGCGCGCTGATGGCTTTCAATCCGGAGCTTTCCGCAGAGGAGAATTTTGACAAAATGCGGGAAGCCGTCAAAAGCGTCACCACTTTGGAGGTGACTTACGCGGTGAGGGACGCGGATTTTGAGGATTACCACATTCATGAGGGCGAATTCCTGGGCTTCGTCGAGCGAAAACTCGTTTATGTGGGAAACAGCGCGGAGGATACGGCGCGGGCTTTGCTGGCCCGGGTCATAGCTCCCGGCTATGAGATTGTCACGCTGTATTACGGGCAGGATGTGCTGGAGTTTGAGGCGCGGAATCTGGCGGAGGCGTTGTCCGCCCAATTTCCCGGGATGGATGTGGAATTCCATCAAGGGGGGCAGCCGGTGTATTATTATCTGATTTCAGTGGAGTAAGGATTAGTTCAATAATAAGTTGTGCAGTCTGACGGCAAAAGGGCAAGTGAAAAATCGCAGGTTATTGTTTAACGAGTCCTTACTGTTGAACTAGTCTTAACGGGCAAAGAGGGGGCGGCTATGGCTCAGATTCAGGCGTTACAGCAGCAGGTTATAAGGGCGCTGACCCAGGCGGGGCTTCCGGAATTGACGCCGGGGGACCGCATGGCGGCTGTGGTGCTGCGGAAAGACGGGGATCAGTACCTGTTTCAAAACCGGCTCATGCTGTTCAAGGGGGAGAGCGACGTCCCGCTGAATCCGGGCGATACCCTTCAATTGCGGTATGAGGGATTGCAGGACGGAAAGATGGTGCTGAGGGAGCTGACTCAGTCCGGGAACGGAACCGCGCGGACAGACTTGGCGCAGGCGACGCTGCGCGTGGACGCGGGCTCCATTATGAAAGGGGCGCAGACGGAGGTTCTGTCGGCGGGGCAGCAGTTCTTCGCCGCCGTGATTTCCAGGGAGGGCGACAGTTACCTGCTGAGAAAGGGCGACGGATTCTTCCTGGCTCAGTCCGATATTGTGATGGAGCCGGGGGAGAAGGGGATTTTTACCGTCAAAAGCCAGAACCAGGGTGTGCTTGAGATCGTCAGATCCGATGAGAGCCAGGTCTGGGAGGCGCCCGGGGAGAGCGGGCAGGATGGGGTCCAGGTGACCATCAGTGAGATGGCCAAGCGGATGGCGTCTTATTATCAGCGGACTCAACAGGGGGGCTTGGCGGGCGCCGCCGGGAAACCCGCGTTGGCTCAGGCCGGGACGGCGGGACAGGCGGCTGCGGCGGCGGCTGCCGCGGCGCGGGGCCAGGCGGCGGAAGGACAGGGCGCCGGGGCTGGACCGGGTTCCGCAGAGGGGGACGCGGGCGCTGTGCCGGGTTCCGCGGGGAGCGGGACGGCCGCGGATGTCGTGGCCGGGCTGGGTTCCGCAGCGGGGGACGCGGCTGGGCTGGGTTCCGCCGATGGGAGCGCGGGCGCGGGTTTGATGGTTGGAGATGCGGCCGGCGGGGCTGTACCCGGCGGCTTGTCTGGCGCGTCCGCCGCGGGTGAGACGGGCGCGGGCGGTTTGGGTTTGACGAATGAGACGACCGCGGGCGGTTTGACCGCGGGCGGGATCGGAACAGGCGACGTGTCTTCCGCCGGGGGATCGCCGGGGGCGGCCCCGGCGCCGGGGCAGGGACCGGAGGGGCAGGGCGCCCCGGCCGGGGGCGCGGCCGCCGGGGCTGAGACGGGCTCCGCGGCGGTTGGCGCGGGCGCGGCGGCCGGGGCTGGGCTGGGTTCCGCGGTGGCCGGCGCGGCTGCCGGATTGATCGGCGGGGCGGCGGCGGGCGCGGCTGTGGCCGCCGGTTTGGCGGGGCAAGCGGCTGCGGGCGGTTTGACGAATGAGACGGACGCGGGCGGTTTGGCTGCGGGCGGGATCGGAACGGGTGATGTGTCTTCCGCTGGGGGATCGCCGGGGGCGGCCCCGGCGCCGGGCCAGGCGGACGCGGGCCAGGGTGTGGCGGGGCAGGGCGCCCCGGCCGGATCCGGATCCGCGGCGACCGGCGCGGACGCGGCCGTCGGGCCGGGTTCCGCGGGCGGAAGCGCGGCCACAGCCGCCGGATCGGGTTCCGCGGCGGCCGGGGCTGGCGCCGGGCCGGGATCCGCCGCCGGATTGACCGGCGGAAGCACAGCCGTCGGTTTGGCCGGCGGAAGCGCCGCCGCCGGATTGAGCGGCGAGGTTTTGCCGGGCGCGGCCATGGTCGGAACCGCCGGCTTGCAGGGCGAAGCGGCTGCCGGCCGCATGACAAACGAGGCCGGAACGGGCCATTTGGCGGCGGCTGGAACCGGAACGGGCGAGGCGTCTTCCGCCGAAGGATCGGCGGCGGCTTCGGAGGCAGCTTCGATGGTAACTTCGGGGGCGGCTTCGGGGGCCGCCGGGGCCGCCGGACAGACCGCTGCCGTGCCGCTTTTCGCCCTCTTGGAGGGTATGGAAAAACTGTCGCAGGCCCAGATGATTGCCGACGCTATGTCAAAGACCGGGGACGAATCGGCGAAGGAGCCTGTTTTGGCCACGGTGGTCCGGGAACTGTCGGGCCAAACCGGACCGTTTTTTCACCATGTGGGAGAGAAACTCAATTTGACGGTCATGGGAAAAATAGGAAACGGATACATTGTGAAATCCGGGACGGATTTGCTCCTGATCAACATCCAGGATCAGTTAACACGAGGGGAGCAGGCGCTGTTTGTGGTTTTGTCCGATTCCAAAAAACAGTCGGTCCTGAAGCGGATATCCCAGGGCCCGGAAAAACCCATGGACGACGCGGAAAAAACCCAGCAGGTGCTGCGCCGTTTCGGTGTCGCCGGGGCGCGGGATATGCAGACGGTTCAAGCGCATGCCCGCAAGATTCCGGGGGAACAGACGGCCGCTCTCAGGTATCTGCTGGATCCGAACCTGCTGGCGGCGGTGCTGATGCCGGAACAGGCGCGGCAGGTGTATCAGCGGGTGGAAGTGACCCAGTATCAGGGCGGCGTGGGACGGGAAGAGTCTTATGAGATCGCGCTTTGCCTGGATTTGGAATATTTGGGGCATTTGGAGATATCCATACGCTGGACGCAGGGAATGATCACGACCCGGATTTGGGCGGATTCCGCGGAAACGGAAATGGATCTGGCCCGGCGCAAGGAGGAGATGGAAGCCCTGGGCATGTACCTGGAGGTCGTCCCGTTTCCCATGGGGCCGCTGGTCGAGCGGGATTATTCGGTGACTTTGGATATGAAGGCGTGATATAATGGCTGAGCGGAAAAAAGCGGTCGCGATTCAATATAATGAAGAGATCCCTGTGCCGAAGGTGGTGGCCGTGGGGCAGGGGATCATCGCCGAAAAAATCATTGAGGCGGCCATTGCCTGCGACGTGCCCATCGTCGAGGATAAGGAAGTGGTGGCGAAACTGGTGCAGCTGCCTTTGGGCGGGGAAATACCCGAAGAAATGTACGAGGCGGTGGCGAAGATTCTGGCGTTCTTGTACAAGATGGATTATGAGCGCGGCGTCATGAGCAGGAGGTGAAGCCATTGAGCGGGCCGGTGACCGTTGTGGGCCGGGAGAAGGGCTATGAGGTTTCCATCCGGTCGGATCGCGCGGTTTTGTCGGATTATACCCGGGCTATGGAGGCGTTTATCGATACGAACGAGTACCGCCGCCTGAGGGCGGAGACGAACCGCTGCAAGGGCTGCGATATATGCTGCCGTGAGCGGGCGCCGCTGACGGCGGTGGATCTGTGGATTCTGAAGGAGAACGCGGAGAAAGGGCTGGATTGGAGGTCTTTTTTCCAGCGCTTCGTGACGGTGCGGGTTTTTTCCGGAGGGGTGGACATTGTTCTGGCCAGGGACGGGGACGACAACTGTGTTTTTTTGGACTCGGGGAGGGGTTTGTGCGGCATGTATCCCTACCGGCCTCTGGTGTGCAGCACCTATATCTGCGCTCAGGCGTCGCCTTCCGCCCAACTGTTCCGGAGCAGTGTGGTCAACGGGGGAGAGGACGCGGCGGTCGGTCTGTGGTACGCGCAAACCGCGGAAGAGGGCCTGGTGGTTCATGAATGTGAGGATTTCGATCCCGGGTTGCTGGAGATACCGCCGGAAAATGTTTGGAATGTCAGCAAAAATTATGATAACATATTGATCCGGGAGGTGATTTCGGGGGAGCTTTGGAAGCGTTTGGAGGGAAAACCTTGATCCATATCGTTTTGGTTGAGCCGGAGATTCCCGCCAATACCGGCAACATCGCCCGTACCTGCGCGGTGACGGGGGCGGTGCTGCACTTGGTGGAGCCGCTGGGATATGTGGTGGACGATAAGCGTTTGAAGCGGGCGGGGCTGGATTATTGGCATTTGCTGGATGTCCGGATGTATCCCGGATTGGACGCTTTTATGGAGGCGCATGGAAAGGAGCCCCTGTTTATGATCAGCACCAGGGGCGGAATGTTCTATACGGAGACTGTATACCCCGAGGCTGCTTTTTTTCTGTTTGGAAAGGAGACCCGCGGGCTGCCGGAGGACTTGCTGGAGGCTTATCCGGAGACGACTGTCCGGATTCCCATGCTGCCTCAGGCGCGGTCTTTGAATCTGAGCAACGCGGTGGCGGTGGTGGTCTTTGAGGCGCTGCGCCAGCGGGGATTCCCGAGGATGGTATAGAAAAAACCCCGGTTGGCGCGGCGGACGCAACTTTCGCCTAGAAATTCTAAAACGCTCCGCCTAATCGGCCGTCATCCTCACCTTTCACCGGGAGCGGGCGCATACCCAGGGATTCCCGAAAGAGGTATAAAAAAAGCCCCCGGTCGGGGGCGGGTGAAGCGTGGTACGCCTGGCAGGGATCGAACCTGCGCTCCTGGCTCCGGAGGCCAGTGCTCTATCCACTGAGCTACAGGCGCGTGTATTTGGGACAAAGGAATTATAGCACGTTTATGGAATCATTTCAACCGCTATTTTTAAGGGGCTGTGATTCGCGGTTTGAAAAAATTCCCCTCCTGGGAGGGGAATGGGAAAAGATGGGCGCGTTTTCGGACGGGTTCGGGCGGCAGGATGCCGCCCCTACGGTACCGTGTATGCCGCGTTTGTAGGGGCGGCATCCTGCCGCCCGCCCTTGATAGACGTGGGTTTCCAAATTATGAATCGCATTTCAAGGGGGAAAAAAACAATGGGTGAGAATGTCAACGAGGCTGTCATCAATGAGTCTGTGATCCGGGATATCGGGCTGGCCCCCGCCGGTGAGGCAAAAATTCACTGGGTCAGTCAATATACGCATTTGCTGAATCATATTCAGGCTGATTTTGAAAAAAACCGGCCTTTTGCCGGGCGAAGGATAGGGGTATGTCTCCATTTGGAGGCCAAAACCGCTCATTTTGTGAGGATATTGAAGAGAGGCGGGGCGGATGTGACTGTGGTTCCGTCCAATCCTTTGTCCACTCAGGATGATGTGGTGGCGGCGCTGGTCCGGAGCGGGGTTCGGGCCTTCGCCCGTCATGGCTGTGACGCCGCCGAATATCAGGAATGTCATATGCGGCTTCTGAGTCTGGAGCCGGATTTGATCGTGGACGACGGGGGGGATCTGGTGACGGCTTTGCACGCGCGTTTCCCTCATTTGATTCCCGGGGTCGCCGGCGCCTGTGAGGAAACCACCACGGGGCTGGCGCGCCTGCGCGCCATGGAGAAGGCGAAGGCGCTGAAGATTCCCGTGATCGCGGTCAACGACGCGCAGATGAAATATTTGTTTGACAACCGCTACGGAACCGGACAGTCGGTTTGGGACAGCGTTATGCACACGACGAACTTGGTGGTCGCCGGCAAGACGGTGGTGGTGGCGGGGTATGGCTGGTGCGGCAAGGGTGTGGCCATGCGCGCCAAGGGATTGGGCGCCAGGGTTGTCGTCACGGAAGTGGATCCTGTGAAGGCTGTGGAAGCCTGCATGGACGGGTTTGAGGTGATGCCCATGACGCACGCGGCTTTGCTGGGGCATTTCTTCATTACGGTGACGGGGAATAAGAATGTCATCCATGAAGCGCACATCCGGCTGATGCAGGACGGGGCGATTTTGGCCAACGCGGGGCATTTTGACGTGGAGATATCCAAGCCGGCGCTGAACGCTTTGAGCCGGGCGCATTATGAGATGAAGCCCAATGTGGAAGCGTATGAAATGCAGGACGGCCGAAAGATTATTTTGCTGGCGGAGGGCAGGCTGGTCAACTTGGCCTCGGGCTTCGGGCATCCCGCGGAGATCATGGATATGTCCTTTGCCATTCAGGCGCTGAGTCTGGAATATATTGCCACGGGCAAGGCGAAATTGAGCCCGGGCGTGATCTCCGTTCCCGGGGAATTGGATGAAAAGGTGGCCCGGCTGCGTCTGCTGACCACCCATAAGGAGATCGACGCGCTGACGCAGGAACAGATCGATTATATGAATTCATAAAGCGCGGCGGTCCCGGGCGGCAGGATGCCGCCCCTACGGTATCGCGGATGATGTATCTGTAGGGGCGGCATTCTGCCGCCCGTCCCTGGCAGAAAGCATAGAAAATTGTGGAGACGGCGAATGATGAATATCCTGAATAAAAATTGGCTGATTTTGGACCTGGAGACCACCGGGCTCAATCCGAAGACGGATCAGATTATTGAAATTGCCGCCATCCGCCTGGGCGCGGACGGGAGCAGGCAGGAGTACGAGACGCTGGTGAATCCGGGGGTAAAAATCTCTCCGGCCATATCCCAGTTGACCGGGATTACATCGGAGATGACCCGGACGGCGCCCGGATTGAGCGAGGCCGCCGAACCGCTTTTGGCTTTGATGGGGGATTGTCTGATCGTGGCGCATAACGCCGCTTTTGACGTGGAGTTTTTGACCCAGGGTCTGTCGTTGGATATTCCCAGATCCCGGGTTGTGGATACCTTGGAGTTCGCGAAGATTCTTTTTCCCCAATTGACTTCGTACAGTCTGCGTTCTCTGATCGGCTGCTTTGGATTGAACGCCGCCCCGTCTCACCGGGCGATTCAGGATACGCTGGCGCTGGAACAGCTGTTTGTCCATTTGATTCAGACGGCGGAGGCTTTGCCCAGACGGGTTGTCTCCGATATTACCCAATGCCTGGGCGACCAGGAGGGACTGGGGATGATTTTTCGAAACATCACGGTCGGTTCTTCGGCCCGGGCTTCGGGATCCCGGGGGAACCGCGCGGGCGCTTCCGCCGGCGGGGGCGCCGGGACGGAGACGCCGTTGACGGGGCTTCCCTCGACGGGGATTCCCTCGACGGAAATCGGTTTTTTTGCGGAGGACGCGCCGCCGGATCCGTCCGGTTTTGAGGATTTGGATTTGGCCGGTTCGGAGGCCGGCCCGGCGTTCGTTTGGGACGCGGGCCGGCTGGAGGCCATGTTCCGGCCGGGAGGGGCTTTTGCCGCCGGTATGGCTTTGTATCAGGAGCGGCCTCAGCAGATCGAGATGTTCAAGGCGGTGGCCAAAGCCTTCGAAGCCTCCTCGCATTTGATTGTGGAGGCGGGTACCGGTGTGGGCAAATCTCTGGCTTACCTGGCGCCGGCGCTGGCCTGGGCTGTGTCCATGGAGGAAAAGGTGGTGGTGGCTACGCATACCATCGCCTTGCAGGAGCAGCTGCGGAACAGCGACATCGGTTTTTTGAGGAATCAGCTGCCCTTCCCGTTTAAGGCGGCGGTGCTGAAGGGCAGGGGCAATTACCTGTGCGTGTCCCAATGGGAGGCGCTGCAAGACCGCGCGGCGGATCTGATCTGGGGTGAGCGGGTTTTTTTGGCCCGGCTGATTTACTGGATCCGCTCCGGAGGCAGCGGGGATGTGGACCACATCAACCTGCTGGGCGCGGAGCGGGATTGGTTTTCGCAGATCGCCTCGTCCAGGGATACCTGTCAAAGCGGCCAGTGCCTGCACTATAAGAACTGTTTTTACCAAAAAGCCCGGCAGGCTGCCACCGCGGCGGATCTGATCATCGTGAACCATTCCCTTCTGCTGTCGGACGCCCGCATGGAGGGCAATCTTCTGCCGAAGCACGATTATCTGATCATTGATGAGGCGCATCATTTGGAGGAGGAAGCGACCAAGCAGTTTACGGAGACTTTTTCTGTGAAAGAGTTCACAAAAAAAATCCAGATGCTGCACAAACGGCGGGACGCTTTCGGCAGGCCGGGGATGATCGTCTACCTGCGCCAATACGCGGATTATTGGCCGGATAAGTTTGAGCGGCTGATCCGGCTTTTGGAGAAACTGGAGCCTGTGGTTCAGACGGTCCTGAGCCGGGGGGATGAGGTTCAAAAGCTGCTGTACCGTCAGGTTGTGCCCGAAACGGCCAGGATTACGGATCAGATTCTGGAGGCGCCCTGGTGGCTGGAAATGAGTTTGGTTTTTGACAATTTAAGGACGCAATGCGTGGATCTGGATCGGATTCTGGGGGAGCTGACGGAGGTTTTGACCGGGGACGCCGGGGAGAGTCTGGATGAAAGCTATGTCAAGGGGCGCCTGGCGCTGTTCGAACAGATTCAGGCGGACATCCGCGTGTTGAATCTGTTCTTTAACCGGCCGGATATGGGTGACGGCATTGGCTATGTGTACTGGCTGGAGCAGACGCCGCGAAAAACGGATTTGCTGCTGCATAAGACGCCTGGGGATGTGTCGGCCTATTTTCAGAAGCATCTGTTTTCTCTCAAGGCTTCTGTGGTGATGACTTCGGCCACTTTGAGCGTGGACGGCTCCTTTGAGTATTTTATGAGTCAGGTGGGGCTGACGCCGGAGGAGGCGGACACCCTGCTTCTGCATTCGCCTTTTTTGTACCGGGAGCAGAGTCTGCTTCTGGTGGATTCCAGCCTGCCGGATCCGGCTCAGACCGGCGAAGCCTTGTATTCTATGGCTTTGACGGAGGCTATGGGGAAGATATTGACGGTTTCCGGCGGCAGGACTTTGGTTCTGTTCACCTCTCACCGGCAATTGCGCGCGGTCTATGAGGCTCTGTGCGATCCCTTCCGCGAAAAAGGGGTGGAGCTGTTTGCGGATGGGGTCAACGGCAGCCGGAAATCCCTGCTGGAAGAATTGAAGCGCAACGATAAAGCGGTGGTGTTCGGCGCCAATACCTTCTGGGAGGGTGTGGACTTGCCGGGGCTGGCGCTTACGTCGCTGATCATCGCGCGTCTGCCTTTCTGGCCGCCGGGAATGCCGCTGGTGGAGGCCAAAATCGAGTCGCTGGCTCAGGACGGCAAGGATGGGTTCAGACATTACAGTTTGCCTCAGGCGGTGATCCGGTTTAAGCAGGGCTATGGGCGGCTGATCCGGAGCATAGACGATTGGGGCGTGGTGGTGGTCCTGGACAACCGGATCGTGAAAAAACGCTATGGGCGGACTTTCCTGCAGTCGCTGCCGGATTCCAGGCGCCTGACGGGGGATACGCTGTTTGTGACGGATCAGATGGCCAAATGGCGGCAGCAGTTTATATGAGTTTTTTTAATTAATAAATCCCGTACTCCCTGGCTGCCTCGAACATCGCTTCCACGTTCTCGCGTTTGCAGTTTCCGAGGCCGCAGGATGTCTCAAATATGAATCCGCCGCCGGGGGCGCAGGTGT
>JAISDM010000266.1 GCA_031264885.1 Peptococcaceae bacterium
TGGCCTATCGCGGGCACATCAAACAGGCTCTGATCCTTGCGGAATATCCGGCGGAAGACCTGGCCGGCTATCGCCAAGCGGCGCCGCTGGCCTTCGATCTGAGAAACATGGCGCTGTCCGGGCAGCCCTTCGCGCTTCGCCCCTACCAGTCGGAAGCGGCGGACTTATTCCACGCGAACGGCGAGGCCCGCGGCGGTCACGGCGTCATTGTGCTGCCCTGCGGCGCGGGCAAGACCGTCGTCGGCATGGCGGTCATGGCAAAACTGCAAACCGAGACGCTCATACTGACCACCGCGATCACCGCCGTGCGGCAGTGGATCGTCGAGCTGCTGGACAAAACGACGCTCATGAACACCGAAATCGGGGAATACAGCGGCGAGAAAAAAGAAATCAGACCCGTCACCATTTCAACCTACCAAATCCTCGGAGCGTCCGAGAAGCACCGCGAATTGATAGACAGCCGCGAATGGGGCTTAATCATCTACGACGAGGTACACACGCTGCCCGCGCCGGTATTCCGCATGACGGCGGAACTGCAGTCCAAGCGGCGGCTCGGGCTGACAGCGACCCTAGTCCGCGAAGACGGCTTGCAGAGCGACGTATTTACGCTGATCGGCCCCAAGCGGTGCGAGGCGGCGTGGAAAGTCCTTGAAAAAAGCGGCTACATCGCGAAGGCGGAGTGTTTTGAGGTGCGCGTGCCCCTTGCGGAAAGCGCGCGTATGGATTACGCCGTCGCCGATAAGCGCCGGAAGTTCCGCATCGCCGCCGAGAACCCGGATAAGTTCCCGGTTTTGCAGCGATTGTTAAAAGAACACGCCGGGCGGCACATTCTGGTGATCGGTCTGTACATCAGCCAGCTCACACAGATCGCCGAACTGCTGGACGCGCCGATCATCACAGGCAAAACCAAGAACAGCCGGCGGGTCGAACTGTACCAGCAGTTCAGGAACGGCGAAATTCCGGTCATCATTGTCTCAAAAGTCGCCAACTACGCCATCGACCTGCCCGACGCAAACGTAGCCATAGAGATAAGCGGCTCATTCGGCTCGCGCCAGGAGGAGGCGCAGCGCCTCGGCCGCATACTCCGCCCCAAACCCGGAGAGAACCGCGCCTGGTTCTACACCCTGGTGACCTCCGACACGGTGGAAGAGGGATTCGCGGCGCACCGGCAGCTGTTCCTCGCCGAACAGGGGTACCCGTACAGCGTCGTCAATTGAGCTTTCTGACCGGTTCAGCCTCTTCGATTTTTACAATCGCCTGTTTTTGCCAGCGCCCGCTGAAGTATCTCACGTATGTAAGCGCCGTTCCGAGCGCCCAGCCGCAGGGAGTGCTTAACCAAGGCGACGCGTATCCGGCGTTAAAGACATAGACCAGCAAATAAGCCGCCGCCAATTTCATGATGATGCTTGACAACGCAAATGCCGCCGAAAAAAACGTATCGCCCGACCCTTGCAACACCCCGCTGGGAATCTGATACACAGCGAAAACCAAAAGCATCGGCGACAAAAAACGGATCATCTCCACCGACTTAGACAGCGAGTCGCCGGATACCCCGAACAGCTTTGACAGGAACGGAGCCGACACAAACGCCGCGGCGGCTATGACCGAACTGATGATCAGGCATATGCCAAGCGCGGCCCGGAATCCGCGCTTTACCCTTGTTATGTTGCCGGCCCCTATATTTTGCCCGGTGAACGACGCTGTGGCGGATGTCATTCCGACCACTGTCATTTGCGCGTAGCCGTCAACCCGGCTGCCGACCGCGTATGCCGACATTGTCGCCTGACCGAAAGTGTTGACAAGTCTTTGAAGCCCAAGGTTTCCCAAGGAAATCGCGATGTATTGTATTATGGACGGGATGCCGAGTTTCAGGCAAATCAGGGATTTTTCACGGTCTAACCTTATTTCATCGCGCTTGAACCGAAACGCGGGGTATTTTTTCAGCATATAGACAATGCTGAACACGGTGCATAAAATTTCGGCGACGACCGTAGCGATCGCCACCCCGGCGACGCCCCAGGGGATCACGACGACAAGCAATAAATCGAGGACTATGTTGAGAATGGTGCTTGCCAGAAGAAAATATAACGATGCTTTCGAATCACCGACTCCACGCAATATAGCGGAAACGCAGTTGTACAGAAATTGAAAAACAATACCAACCGAAAAAATCGCAAAGTATTCTGTCGCCATATCTAATATCGTTTCATCCGTGATCCCCATAACGGTCGCGCACAGGGGGCGCGCGAAAGCCACGCCCGCAACGCTTAGAACCGTTCCGACGCAGAGCGTCATGATCAGCGCGGAACAACTGCCGCGCCGCATATCGTCCACTTTGTTCGCCCCGAAATACTGGGACGTCATAATGCTCGCGCCGATACCGAGGCCCATCGCGACCGCGAGGAACGCAAAGGCAAGCGTCGCGCAGCTGCCCACGGCGGCCAGCGCGCTTTCGTTTACATAGTTGCCCACCACAACGCTGTCCACGGTGTTGTAGAGCTGTTGCAGAAGATTTCCGACGATAATCGGAATGGCGAACAAAACGATATGTTTCAGTTCGGAACCTGCCGTCATCGACCCTTTCATTTTACCTCAAATAACCCCCGTTAAACGATCCGTCGCGCTATTAACAGATGGCTCGTACATTTGACCATTATATTCACGGGCGGCTGTTTTGTCAAGACAGGCAGAAAACCGGGCGCGAATCGTTTCGGAAATTTTTTGAACATTACTATTTACTTTCAATGTTAAATATGTTATAAAAATAACAGGGGCTTGTTATAGAATATTCTTTATTAACAGAATATCCATAATAATTAATC
>JAISDM010000280.1 GCA_031264885.1 Peptococcaceae bacterium
ACCGGGCGGATGCCGTCGTTACAGCAAGCGATATTGTAATCCTGCCCGAATACCTTGCCGCCGCCCGCCAGGGTACAGGCTATATTCTGCACCGCCTGCCAGGCGTATTCGCAGAAGCCCTGCGGGATGCTGTTGCCGAACATGCCCCCCGTGACGAATACATCGCCGGCCCGCATGACGGGACAAACGCCGAAGTCCGAGGGCATATACTCGTCCCGCAAGTCCTCGAATAACGCGGTTCGCAAAACGGTTATTTTACATTTGTTCATATCTTAACACTCCTTAAAGAGATCCAGGCTCAAGCCGAAATGGCGGTTCAGCAGGCTCCCGAATTCTCCCTCGGAGACGGGCCGCTGGGTCGCCGCGCCGTTTTCCCGGATTTTCAGAGAATCCTCCGTCAGCGTGATCCGGCCCGAGGGCGTGGGCTTCGTGCAGAAACGCCCGGCGCGGAAGAAGGACTGCGGGTGTGTGGACACATAATAGTTGGCGACCTCAAAGTCCGCCGGATAACATTCCTCAGCGGTGAATGCGTACATCGGCGCAAAGGCGCCGTCCTCCCGCCGGTGCAGCACATAGCCGAATTGCGGATCCTCCGTAATCAAGTAGGCATCCGCCATCTGCGCCTGTTCCTCGCCGGGCGCGAGACGCAGCGGCGCGGCAATTCCGTTATTGCCATATCCCACGTCGGCCAAGTACCGCGCTCCGTCTATTTCAATCATCAGCACCTGATGTGTCTTCGCCCGGCGTATGCCACCGTCCACGCGGCGCGCCAGCAGATCCGTCACATGAAAGCCAAGCTCCCGGAGAACCAGCGAAAACAGCCCGTTCATCTCAAAGCAGTATCCGCCGCGCCCCCCGTCAACGAGCTTCCGGCAAAGCGCCTCAGGTTCCAGTGAAATCGGCTTTCCGTAAAACACGTCCAAATTTTCAAAAGGGATCGCAAACACATGCGCCGTATGCAGCGCCGTAAGCGTCTCAAGGGTCGGCGCGGCGCCGCCCTTGTACCCGACGCGCTCAAAATATCTGTCAAGCTCCATCAATTTTACTTCCTTAAATTAGGATGCGCGGTAGTTCCTATAATGTTTTTTTAAAAGCTTACCGGCTTAAAAATTCAAATCATTATGGCTGCCGGTTCGTGATAGAACCAGAACCAATTCATCGTCCTCAATTCGATAAATCAACAACCAGTCAGGCAAAATGTGACATTCTCTATGCCCTGCCCACTGCCCTGCCAAAGCGTGATCACGGTACTTGGGCGCCAGCGTTTGACCTTTTGCAAGCAAACGGATACATTCGTCCAAGAGAGAAATGTCCATATCGCGCTTCATTGCGAGTTTATAGTCTTTCTTGAACTGTGTCGTCCAAGTGACCTCTCTGCTCATAGCTTTAACTCCCGCAATGCCTCCTCGACGTCGGAATAACGGCGTACAGACGGGTCTTTCACTATACGCTCAGCTTCAAGCATCGCAGCGATTGTTTCGGCGTTAGGCGTGTTGACAGTTATGGCAAAGGGAATCGATCCTTCACGCACAGCTTGACGAAGAAAAATGTTGAACGCCGTGGTCATATTGAGCCCAAGCTCGGTGAACAGCCTGTCGGCCTGGTTTTTAACGTCGGTGTCAATCCGGAAACTGACATTGGAAGTGTTGTTAGCCATTTTCTGAACACACTCCTTTCTATTTAATGACAGTATAGCACAGTCACTGCTCATTTGTCAAGCGGTGAAAACGCCAATAGCATTTGATTGAACTGCATTAAGCGTTTTAATTTACTTGAGAACCCCATCCAATGGTTCCGGTAATCGCCGTGACGCGGGGTATTGCGCCGGACGGGATTTTGTAGTAGAATCTCTATGTTCCTGGACAAAAACCGAAAGGGCGCGAACGAATGGAAACAGAATTCATCCCGCTCCTTTTTGCGGGAGACATCAATGTATACAGCGTCGCCAGAGCCTTTCACGAGGCTTACGGCGTCAAGCCCAAAGCCTACGGCAAGGCGGGAACCGGCGTCTGCCCGGACAGCCGGATCATGGATTATTCCCGGGAACCGGAGGCCGACCAGGGCGAAACCCTGCTTCGCCTGGTCAACGATTTTGCCGGCGGGCAGCGGGACAAAAAGGTGATCGTCATCGGCTGCGGAGACAACTATGTCAGACAGATCATCGCCTGCGCCCCGAACTTCGCGGACAACGTCATCGCGCCGTACATCAGCCTGGCGCAGTTCGACCGGCTGACCCACAAAGAGAAATTCTACGCGCTGTGCCAGGAATCCGGAATCGATTATCCGGATACCTTCATCCACCGCAAGGAATACGGCCGCAGCCGCGAATTCCCTTTTGACGGCCCCTTCATCATCAAACCCTCGGACGGCATCTCCTATTGGGCGCACCCCTTCCCCGGGCAGAACAAGGTGTTTAAAACCGACCGCAGACAGGACGCCTGCGACATCATGGAACGCATCTACGCTTCCGGGTACGATGATTCCATCGTCGTCCAAAACTTCATTCCCGGCGACGACACTTACATGCGCGTGCTGACCAATTATTCGGACAGAAACGGACAAGTCCGGCTCACCTGCCACGGGCATGTGCTTCTGGAAGAACATACGCCCCGGGGTTCCGGGAACCACGCGGTGATCCTTACCGAAAGAAACGAACCCCTGGAATCCCAGCTGACCGCGCTGCTGAACCAGCTGGGCTACACCGGTTTCTCCAACTTTGACATCAAGTACGATCAAAGAGACGGCAAGTACAAGGTATTTGAACTGAACGCCCGGCAGGGACGCAGCAACTACTACGTCACCGGCGCGGGCGCCAACATCGCCCGTTACCTTGTGGACGACCTGATTTATGAAAAAACCCTGCCCGTAACCGCCGTATCCAATCCGTCCCTCTGGATGATCGTTCCCAAAAAGGTCGCCTTTGACTTCATCGGCCCCGCGCGGTACAGAGAGGAAATGCGCCGGCTGATCCGGGAAGGCAAGTGGGTCAACCCGTTGCTCAATCCGGCGGACCGAAGCCTCATGCGCAAGCTGAGAGTGACAAAAAACCTTCTGGGACATCACTATAAATTCCGGAAATATTATGGAAAGAAACGAGCGTGACCATCGGCATATGGAAGACAAGCAATCAAAAACCCTGGGCGTCATCGGCGGCATGGGTCCGGCCGCGTCCCTGCTGTTTTACTCTATGATCATCGATCATACGGCGGCGTACAGCGATCAGCAGCACATCGACATGATCATCCTCAATCACGCCAGCATGCCCGAGCGCACAAAGGCGCTCCAGGAAGGCGGAAGGGACGGACTGTTATCCAAACTGATCCGCGACGCCCAAATGCTGGAAAAATGCGGCGCGGACGGATTCGTCATTACCTGCAATACGTCCCACGCCCTGGCGGATGAAATACAGTCGGCCGTAAACATCCCGCTGCTCAACATAGTCACGGTGGCGGTAGAGGAATGCGCGGACAGACACCGGCGCGGAAAAAAACGCGCGCCGGAGAACCGGGACGTTAAGATCGCCGTCCTGGCCACGAAGGGCGCCATCGGCGCGGAAATTTACCAGAAAGAAATGGAACGGAGAGACATCAGCGTATACATTCCGACGCCCCAGTCTCAGCAGCTGGTTCACAAAATCATCTACGACGATGTCAAAGGCGGCGGCGCGCTCAGCCTCAGCGGCTTCAAGCCCGTTGAGGACGAACTGATTTCCGCCGGATGCGACGGCGCGATTATGGGATGCACCGAGCTGTCGGTTTTTAAAGAACATTTTAAGCTGCCGGAATTCTACTTGGATCCGATGATGTCACTGGCCAAACGCGCCATCGAATTTGCCGGGCGTGAATTCAAATGAACGGTCGGCGAGAGATAAATATGCACAGATTAACAGATTATAAAGAATTGCTCAAAGACAGGGGACTGCTGGTAAAAGACGGGCTTTCGGATCAGGCGGAAGCCCTTGTAACCGATGTCTCCTACGATTCGAGAAGCATAAAAAACGGCGCCTTATTCGTCTGCAAAGGCGCTCATTTTGCGCCTGAATACCTTCAATCCGCGGTCACAGACGGCGCCCTGGCCTATGTCAGCGAGCGCGAGTACACACTCCGCGCCGGAGAGGAATCCGCGGCGCCGTCCGGCTCCGGCGGAAGAAACGGGGCCTTCCCGTTTTTGATCGTGAACGACATCCGCCGGGCCATGTCCGTGATCGCGGATTATTACCACGATCAGGTATGGAAGCGGCTGAACTTAGTCGGCGTCACCGGCACCAAGGGCAAAACCACCACAGCGTATTATATGAAATCCATTCTGGACGAATGGATGCTGGCGCGGGGCGGGAAGCCCGCCGCCATACTCTCCAGCGTTGAGAACTATGACGGGCTGATTCGGGAGGATTCCCGCCTGACCACCCCGGAGACCTTCGAGCTGTACCGGCATTTTGCCAACGCCGTCTCCAGCGGGATCGAATATCTGTTCATGGAGGTATCCAGCCAGGCTCTGAAATACCACCGGACTTACGGCTTGATCTTCAACATCGCTTGCTTCCTCAACATCGGCGAGGATCACATCAGCGATATAGAACACGCGGACTTCGAAGATTATTTTTCATCCAAGCTGAGGATTTTTTCCCAATGCGCCGCCGCCTGCGTGAACATCGGCGCCCGCGAGTCCGGCCGCATACTGGACGCCGTGAGATCCAGCCCCGCGAACCCCCGGCTGATGACCTTCGGCCTTTCAGAAGAAGCGGATATTTACGGTTATGGCGTCCAGCCGTCGGAGGACGGCGTCCGCTTTCAGGTTCGGATAGGCAAAGACAAAGACGCGGCCGCCGAGGCGTTTCAGATTTCAACAGCCGGCGTCTTCAACGTGGAAAACGCGCTGGCGGCCATATCCATCGCCCATTGCCTGGGCGCGCCCGTCCGGCACATCCGCGAAGGCTTGAAAAAAGCCAAAGTGACCGGCCGGATGGAGGTCTTCAAGAGCAAAAACGGCAAAACCATCATCGTCGATTACGCCCACAACAAGCTGAGCTTTGAAACCCTGTTTCAGTCCGTCAAACAAGAATATCCCGGACGCAAGATCACCATCGTCTTCGGCTGCCCCGGCGGCAAGGCGACGGGACGGCGGCGCGAACTGGGCGCCGTCGCCGGGTTGTACGCGGACATGGCTTTTTTGACCGAGGACGACGCCGGAGAAGAATCCGTCATGGATATCTGTCATGAGATCGCGATATATTTAAAAGCGGCCAACTGCCCATACCTGATTATACCCGACCGGGAAGAAGCGGTGAGACTGGCGGTGGAATCCGCGGAAGACGGCGCCGTGATCCTCATCGCCGGCAAGGGCAGAGACGCCTGGCAAAAACGCGGAATGAACCGCGTTCCCCTCCCCTCCGACGTGGATTATGTGGAAAGGCTCATCAAGTAGGGGCGGCATTCTGCCGCCCGTGACCGTCCGGACAAACAAACAGACAGCCCCCCGGAATGCCGGAGGCTGCCTGTTCTATGCGTGAAAGCCGTGTCACGGGCTTGTACTCGCTGGAGGTGCGGGTCGGATTTGAACCGACGGATGACGGCTTTGCAGGCCGCAGCGTTACCACTTCGCCACCGCACCATGGTCAGTTGCCAGTTGAGTTACATGAAGCGGAGCCTCTTTTCAGAAACTCCGCCGAATAACCTATGGAGCGGAAGACGAGATTCGAACTCGCGACCCTCGCCTTGGCAAGGCGATGCTCTACCACTGAGCCACTTCCGCAAAAAAACACGTTCCAAAACATGGTGCCTCGGGGCGGAATTGAACCACCGACACGAGGATTTTCAGTCCTCTGCTCTACCAACTGAGCTACCGAGGCAAAATTCTCGGCTGACCAACAAAAATGATTTTAACACGCGGCAAATGACATGTCAATACGTTTCACTCAAGAATTTTATCTCTCCACCAGTCCGTACTTGGTCTTGATTCGCTCCAATTTCTCCAGCATCGGGCGCGCCGCCAGCATCAGAAACAGAAAAGTCGCCAGCGCGTGTACCAAATTGAAAGGCACACCCTGGAGATAGTACGCCAAAAACATAGCCCGGGTGGGCTGCTGCTGGTACATGAGCACCATGGACGTATCCATGAGCAGACCGTATATCCCAAACGTCGTAACCGCGCCAAAAATCGCCAGCGAAACCGGGCGCCGCCGGAGTAAGCCCTTCTGGAACAGCACCCCCGCCAGAAAGCCGATGATCCCAAAGGAAAACATCTGCCACGGCGTCCACGGCCCCTGCCCGAAGAAAAAATTGCTGATCAGACTGCTGGCGGCGCCCACAAGGAATCCCGTCTCGCCGCCGAAAGCCACCCCCGCGATGATCACCAGCGCGGCCACAGGCTTGAACTGCGGCAACATGAAGAACGCCGCCCGCCCCGCCACCGCGATCCCGCAGAGCACCGCGATCACCATCAGCTCCCGGGCCTGGGGTTTCCGGCTTTCAAACACCAGCGCGAAAGGCAGCATGGTTTCTAATATAATGAGCAGCGAAATAAAGTAATATTTGCGGTCCCCCAAAAAATACGACCCGGCGTAAATCGTCGCCGGTATCGCCAGCAATATCATCCCCACCGCTGCCAGTGTGCGCTTTGAGAGTTTGCGCGCCGGAGGCGTGCAGACCGCGGCGGAAACCTCCGTCCGCCCGGTCAGCGACAGCGCGGCGCCGCATATCCCCGCCGAGATCCCCAGCATAATTCCCACGTACTTCCATACCTCCGCGCCGCTTGCCGCGCGCGCCGCCAGATCGCCGCCGGAAATAAACGCCTCGAATCCGTCAAAATTCATCACCATAAACGCCGCCGCCGCCAGAAACACCGCGACGCTCCATCCCGCGGCCGCTATCCGCCACAGCGCCGGCCGGAACAGCCGCCGCCGTTTCCCCGCCAATCCCAGGCCCGCCGGCGTCTCATACACCGCGTCCACGCGAACCGCCGACATCTCATACACCGCGTCCGCGTATCCCGTGTCCGCCCGGCCCACATCCGCCGATCCCCGGACTGCCGGCGTCCCGTATCCCACATCCGCCCGGCCTGCCAGCATCTCATACGCCGCGTCCGTGTATCCCGCGCCCGGCCAGCCCGCGTCCGCGCGGCCCGCCGCCGGGTTCCGATCCTTCCCCCGGCGCCTGCCCCCCAGGGCGGTCACTACATCCGACACCGTCACCGCCTGAGGCAGAACGCCTCTCGACATTCTGCTGGCCGCCGTCGTATAAAAACTGTTGCCCGCGAAGAAGGCCCGGGGCTCGTCCTCAGACACAATGCCCCCGTCGAAGAACATGGCGCACCGGTCCGCGTGTTCGGCGCAGAATTCCGTATCGTGACTGACCAGCACAACAGCGGCGCCCGCCGCCGTGAGTTTTTTCAGGATCCCCGCGAATATTCCTTTGAATTCGGCGTCCAGCCCCTTCGTCGGCTCGTCCAGCAGCAAGATCCGCGGCCGCAGGAGCAGAACCTTCGCCAGCGCGGCGCGCTGCTGCTCGCCGCCGGAGAGATCATAGGGATGCGCGCCGGTCAGCCAGTCCAGCCGGCACAATCCCGTTATATTCCTGAGCCGCAGGTCTTTTTCGGCTTTCGTCAGCCCCCGTTCCGACAGGATCTCCAGCAAATCCTCCCCCACCGTCTTTTTAACAAAAACCGACTGGGGATTTTGCGGCAGAACGCCCAACAAACCGTCGAACAGCTTGCCGCCGTAAGCAGCGATGGGTTTTCCCTCGATTTTTACATTGCCGCGATAGGGCTTCAAGAGCCCGGCGACCAGGGAAAGCGCGGTGGTTTTGCCCGTGCCGTTTCCCCCCAGAATCGCGGTGATCTCCCCCGGGAACGCCTGAAACGACAAGCCCTTGATGACATCCGGCAGATCCTTTTCATACTTAAACCAGACCTCGTCCAGCCCGACGGCGGGAACATCCCCGCGAACCGGCGCGGGCCGGGGTTCCAGACCGTTCAGCGCGCGCCCCGTACACACGCCTTCTATCCAATTTTTCCCGTCCCGCACAGAGATCGGACAGCTTTCGTCCTCTTTTTCCGCAACCGCGTCGAACACCCGCATGGCGGCGGGCATCGCCTCAAACATCCCGCTTGCCGTATCCCTGAGGGCCAGTCCGACGCCCCGCGGCGTATCGGCGCAAAGGATCCTTCCCCCGTCCATCGCCACCACCAGGTCGCTCAGCGGAAAAGCCTCCTCCAGCCGATGCTCCGTCAGAATCACCGTCATGCCCAGCTCACGGTTGATCTTTCCCACCGTCGCCAGGAACTCCGACGCGGCGATGGGGTCCAGCTGACCGGTGGGCTCGTCCAGGATCAGCGCCGACGGCTGCATGGCCATCACAGACGCCAGACTCACCAACTGCTTCTGTCCCCCGGACAGCTCCGCGACATTCTTATAAAACCACGTCTGAATCCCAAAAAATGAGGCCATCTCGGCCACCCGCCGCCGTATCACCGGCGTACTCATCCCCAGACTCTCCAGCCCAAACGCCAGCTCGTGCCAAACCTTGTCCGTCACAATCTGATTCTCCGGGTTTTGCTGGACGAAGCCGATTTTCTCAGACTGCTCGCGGTGATTTAATTCCGATATTTCACGTCCCTCAAAATAAATACTCCCGGTCTTTGCGCCATGAGGCGCGAGAATGGGCTTTAACTGCCGCAGCAATGTGGTCTTGCCGCAGCCGGAGGGCCCGCACACCGTCACGAAAGCGCCCCGCGGAATCTTGAGACTCACCCCGTCCAGCGCCGGATTTCCGCGATCCGGATAAAAAAACGTCAGGTTGTCGATTCGATACGTCTGATTTTCTTCCAAAGCAGATCCTCTCTCAGATTCAAAATAAGCGGCGCCATGCCCAGCGCGAGATACGCCAGCAAGATGCTGACGGTATATATATTCCAATCCGCGCGATACGTCGGCAAGTACCGGTGGTACAGCCCGCCCAGCGCCGTGCCCGCGGCCACATACACGCCGCACAGGGAAATCCATGCCAGCATCCTCCGGTCGCGCCGGTCAAAGCGGTAAATGGAGAAAGCCGCGCGCCCGGGCAGGCCATAGCCCCGGCTTTTCATGCTGTCGGCAATCTCAATGGCGTTCTCCAGCGCCCAGGTGACCATCATGGAAAGGATTCGGACCCCGTGTTTCGCCTTCTGGAAAAGATTACCGTCAGACACGTCCCTTCCGATACATTTCTGCGCGTCGGAAATCACCCGGATGTGCGCGCGGAAGCGCGGCACAAACCGCAGCGACATGGAGAATACCAGCGCCAGCGCGGGAACCGCGCGCCCGAACAGGTAAATGAGCTTGTCCGTACTCATCACCTGATTGAAGCAGCCGAGAAACCACGAAATCACGGCGGCAAGCATCACCGCCGCCGCCGCGCCGTAGAGAATGGACTCCAGCGTCAGTGGATTGCCGCTGGGCAAATAGGTCAGAATCGTACCGCCGCGGTGATTGAACGCGATGTTCAGTACCGTGGCGAACAGCATCATCGGCAGCAGAAACAGCAAACCCTGGCGCGCCGCCTTCCCGCCGCCCAGGTACACGCCGTAGGAGACCGCGCAGACCAACGACACCGCCAGCGCCCCCGGATGCGTATGCGTCATCGAAAAACCGATCACAAACGCGAAATATACAAAGTTCACAATCGGATGGCAAGCCGAGAACGCGTCACGGTTCCCCACAGCCGTCACCGTCCCCGCCGCCGCCCCGCTCCCCCCGGTTCTCAGACATTCTTCTGAAAAGCGCGGTATTTGTCATAGGCCAGACGAACCAAGGATTTATCCTGGCTGTAAGTAATTTTATCCAAAGCGTCCTGAATGGTAAAAAAACCGCCCCCTAAGATGCCCTCTTCCTTATTTATAACCACGGAATCACGGTCCGCCTGCATAATAAACCAATCGATCCGGTTTGAAACAGGCAGCTTCCTGGACACAGAGTAGAACTCATAGCGGGTCTCCCCCGCCGGAGCTATGATGTGCGCGTCAATGCCGGTTTCATACCTGACCCTTTTAATAGCCACGTCGGAGGCCAGTTCCTTATCGCGGATAACCCCCTTCGGCAGCGCCCATTCGCCTTTTTCATTCTGGATGATCAAAACCCGGTCCCCGGTAAACACAACCCCGCCGGCACAGTCACGCTTTCGCACAACGCATCCCCCCATCATCGATCCTTTTATGGTTTTTATATGCTTCCTTCTACAAGGCTTTGCTTTATCCTGCTTTCATTATACATTAAAACGAAAATTAATCACATCTCCGTCTTCGACCACATATTCCTTGCCCTCCAGCCTGAACCGGCCCGCTTCCTTCACCTTGGCCATTTTGCCCAGCTCCAGGATATCCTTATATTTCACCACTTCCGCGCGAATGAAGCCCCGCTCGATGTCCGAATGGATCTTGCCCGCCGCCTCCCTTGCCGCGGTTCCCTTGCGGATGGTCCACGCCCGGACCTCGTCTTCCCCCGCGGTCAGAAACGAAATCAGACCCAAGTGCTTGTAAACCTCCCGCGCCAGCGCCTCGATCCCGGTTTCCCGCAGACCCAGGTCTTCCATAAACATGGCCTTGTCCTCCCCGGAGAGCTCGCTGATCTCCAATTCCATCTGCGCGTTTATTTCCAGCAAAGGGATGTTCATCTGCCCGCAGAGCTGGACCAATGCCTCTTTCTGGGGATATTCCCCCGATTTGTATTGATTCTCATCCAGATTCACCGCCGCGAGCCTGGGTTTTTCCGTCAAAAACGCGTAATTCCGCATTTCCGTCCGTTCCGCCTCGGTCAAATCCATATCCCGCATGGATCCGCCTTGCTCCATCCACTCATAGCAGCGCTCCATCCGCGCAAGCTCCGCCTGATTCTCCGCGGTGATCTTCTTCCCGGTTTTGATCCTCTCGATCCGTTTCTCCACCATTTCCAGATCCGAAAACAGCAGTTCCGTTTCCACCGCTTCCAGGTCCCGGGCAGGGTTCAGACTGACCTCCGGGTGTATGACCGCATCATGTTCAAATGCTCGAAGCACATGCGCCAAGGCGTCGCAAGGCCGCACATCCTGGAGAAATTTGCCGCTCCCCGACCCATGCCCATCCTGAGACACCGCCAACCCGGCCACATCGATGAACTCAATCTGCGCGTAGGTCGTCTTCTTAGGCTGATATAATCCGGACAAAAAATCAATCCTGCCGTCCGGCACCCGGGCCATTCCCGCGTTTGTTCCCATCTTATCCGGCGAAACCCTGGTCTGAGTCAGCAAACTGAACAAGGTCGTTTTGCCCGTTTGGGTCAGACCCACTAAGCCAATTTTCATCTTATGCACGCCCCCTCAGACAAAGTATACCGTATCCCCGCCGCCGCCGTCAACGCGGACGCCTCATAATTTGGATTAATGCAAATACCCGGACACGCGTTTGTATATGACAAACGTCAGCGCGGCCGTGATCAGACCCTTGGCCGCGTTCACCGGGATGATCCCCGGAAGCAACAGCGATTTCACCGCCTCAACCGGCGCGCGTGTATAAATCGGAGTGATCACCAGATTCGCGGGGATCATCACAAGCGTCATCGCAGCGGTGCCCGCGATCATACCTATGATCGCGCCGCGGCGGGTTTTGTTAAAATGATAAATCGCGCCCGCCGTGAGCGCGTATGTGCCTATGGCAATCAGATGCATGAGCGCGCCCCAAGGCCCGCCGCCTTCCGCGCCGACCAGGTAAGAGATGAACACCGACGCCGCCGCCACCCCGGCGCCCGGAAGCGTCCCGAACGCGAATACGCCGATCAGCACCGGCAGGTCGGCGAACTCGTAGCGGATAAAGCCCACCGCCGGGATAATAGGGAATCCCGGTATGAAGGAGAACACCACAGCGGTCGCCGTAAGAAGCGCCATCTTCGTCAGAAGCGGGACAGGGAATTTTTTCTCCGGATATTCCGTGTTCTTTCCGTTTGCCATTGTATATACCCCCCAAAAATAAATTTCGCACCCTCGATGCGTGCTTCGGGCGCGAAATAAAAAAACACATCACGATGCTTCTCTCATCCAGACTGTAGAGCTTATCGCTCACTGTCGGTATTGGAATTTCACCAATTCATGCGCTTATGACCCGTAAGAATCCTTCGCGCTCGCGGACTGTCACCGCCGGTCGGGAATTTCACCCTGCCCCGAAGACCGAGTATTCACTTTTCTGAGTGCTGTCCAAAATATAACATAACGCGCCAAAAAGCGCAACTATTTTTTCATTATTTGTCCATTATATCGCGGAACGTCTCAAATGTGACCCGGCCTTTAAAGATATATTCCGTTTGTAAGTTAAATTCCTGTAACATTCCGCAGTCAACAGTCTCCCCTGGTACAAACGTGTGACAGACATACTTCCGGTCTTCCAATATATTTACGTCTAATCTCTGATTCGCCAAATCAACAGTCCAATATTCCGGAACGCGTAATTTCAGATACTTGCGCAATTTATCCACACTGTCTCTCTTACGTGACGACTTACTCATGATTTCGACGATCAGTCTGGGCACACCGTCATAATAATAGTCCGGCAATTCTGTTCTATTGTCCTCAATCACTTGTATATCAGGCAGCAAATAAGAATCCGCGCCCGTTTTCAGTCCATACGGCTCAGACACAACCGTATTCCGGGAACCCAAGAATAAATTAAATATGAACACCAAATTCGTTTGGACCGACGCGTGCGCGCCGGATACCGGAACCACATTAAACACCCGCCCCTCGTCATACTCGATATGCAAATTCGCGCATTCCCGCAGGTTCATGAATTCATCCGTCGTTAAACTTTCCCCAATAACGATGCTATCCAACGTAAGCCCTCCTCTTCTTAGGCGACTCTGTTCATAGAATAACATGATTTTTCTCCGCTGTCCATCCTATGCCTGTATTGCCAGCGCCTTCCCCGAAAAAAACGAATAAATGATGCTTTCCCTCACCTTTTGCCCGGTCAGCTGCTCCAGCGCCAGGCTATAAAGATTCAATTGATTCCAATATTTGCGGATCCATATCTCTGGATCGAATGGAATCCGATCCGTTTTATAGTCTACGAGTATCCATTGATCCTTTTCTTGAAAGAAACAGTCCATAATCCCCTGGAGCATGATCTTTTCCTGAGACAAAGCCGGCGGCAGCTCCGGATACAGCAGTCCCGCCGCCAGAGGCGCCGCGAAATGATACTCCCGCCAAAGCCTGCCGGCCCGGCGCATCCGTCCGGCCAGGGGACTTTCCAGGAACGACAGAACCGCCCCCGCGTCCACACTGTCTCTTTGCCGGCGCGTCAGATGCCCCCCGGCCTCCAGCCGGTTCAGATAATCTGCCAGCGCCCCCGCGTCCGCAGACATATTCATATCCAGCCGCCGCAGGCATATATGCAGGGCCGTGCCCTTCTCCGCGCCGGATAAAGGTTTGCCCGCGTCCCCACGCACAAACTCAGGCTCCAATTCCTCCAGAGACTCGCTCAAAGCCGGCTTCGAGGCAAACGTTTTGGCAGGCAGGCTTTCCGTCGCCTTCCATGGATAAACCCACTCCAGCCGCTTCGACAAATAGTCCAGCGCCCGCGATTCCGAATCCGGCAGCGGGGCAAAGAGCCTCTCCCGGACAGCGGCCCGGTTCGGGACCTCCTTCTTCCACTGAGGCAGATCCTCCCGTGTGTATACCCGCGGCGGGATAGCGGCGGCCAGCCACTCCAAATAAGACGCGGCGTTCTCCGGCGCGAAAGTCTCGTTCCGCCAGATTTGACAGGTTCTCTCCGCGTTTCTCAGACTCCCCGCGACGACCAGAATTTGCTTGGCCCGGGTCATGGCCACATATAGAATCCGCGCCTCCTCCGCCAGGCTTTCCTTCCGGAGCCGGAGCCGGACCGCCTCCCAGGCCAGCGTGGGATATTTGATCCTCCGCCGGGGATCCACAAACCGCAGGCCCATGCCCAAAGTCCGGTGCAGGAGCATATCCGAACCCAGATCCCTCATATTGAACCTTCTGCCCGCCTGCCCGAGAAAAACCACAGGAAACTCAAGCCCCTTGCTCCGGTGAACGCTGAGGATCCGGACCAAATCTTCATTCTCCCCGCTCACCGCCGCGGTTCCCAAATCATATCCCGCTCTCTCCATGTTTTGAATAAAATTCAGGAATTGATACAAACCCTTCAGACTGGTTTGCTCAAATTGCCGCG
>JAISDM010000078.1 GCA_031264885.1 Peptococcaceae bacterium
GCCTGAATAATCGCCATCAGCGGAAACGACACGCCGACGGCGGCGGTCGCGCTCGTGCCGAGGAAACTGACAAAATATGTATCGGCCATATTATACAGAGACGAAATCATCATAATCGAAATCGTTGGGACGGCTAATTTGCATACCAGCCGGCTGACCGGCGCGGAGATCATTTCCGTGTATTTTTTGTCCTCGGCGGCGGTGATGCTTGCTGTGTCGCTCATTTTTTTCAGTCTCCCTTTCCGCGCTGTGATTCGCGGAGCAAGGGCTGCCGGTTATTCCGGTTTGCGCCGGATGAGGATATTATACCATGAATCCCAGACACAAACCACGAACCGCGGCTCAAAAACATTATAATATTCAAATTCGAGTCAGTCTGTTATAATATTCTTGGGGCGCCGGAATGGCAGGGGCGTGAAGAAATAAATCGGGGGGATCGTTTTGGATAAGTTTGAAAAAATAGACGGGCTTCTTGAGGAGCACGGTTTATTTATCGGCGAATTAAACAAAGAGATCGCTCAACTGAAACAAGACGATGTGTATGTCCAGAACGACGCCTTGCGCGCGCGGCTCAAGACGGCGGATCAGGCTTTGGAAAAAAGCGCGGAAGCCTTGGCGGCGCTCAAGGCGGAGAACGCCAGACTGAAAAACGAGCTATACGAGCAATTATTCAACGAAAAAACCCGTCTCGTCGGCACATTGGACAAGAGGCTCGACGCTTACTTCTCTGCGGCCGCCAAGGATGAACAAAACCGCCTGATTCAATTCGGGGCGCGCATCAAACAAGAAACAGACCAGATGATCCGGCGGCTGCGGCAGAACCGGATCCGCGAGGAAGACGCCGCGTATCAATCCCTGAACGAACTTCAAGAGCGGGTTGAGTCCACGATCCTCGCCGCCCGGCGGGACTCGGAGCGCGCCCGGCAGGAGATACTGTCACAGAAAACAGACGGCCTCGATAGACTGCGGGAGGAACCGCTGACCGAAGAGCAAATCGTGAAGCGGGCCGGACAAAACAATATCGAATCCTTCCTCGGCCTGAAGATTCTCAATAAATTAGGGCTCATTCTGATCGTCGCCGGCGTGATCGCGGCGGTGCGGTTTACCTACGCGTACATACCGGACACCCTCAAGGCCGCGCTCGCGTACGCGCTGGGAATCGCCATGCTGGCCACCGGTGAAATCATGAGCCGCCGGCGCCCCGATGTTTTTTCCCTGGGACTCACGGCCGGCGGAATCGCGGTCTTATACTCCGCGACCGCGCTGAGCTTCTTTCTGCTTCACATTCTCGCTATGTACCCGGCGCTCGCGCTGTGCGTGCTAATAACGGCCGTCGCTTTTATTTTGTCACAAAGGTATGATTCGCAAACCATAGCGGTCTTTGCCGCCGTCGGCGGATATCTGCCCATCCTGTCCGTTGCGGGAGACGCCCTGCTTGTTTATTACGCCATGGGGTATTTTGTCCTCCTGAACGCCTTCTCGCTGCTTGTGTCCGTCTACAAAAAGTGGTACGCGTCACAATTCGCCGGATTCGCGATGAACGTCGGATCGATATATTACATTCTGTCCCTTATACGCGGCGCGCGGACAGTCAACGCGAAGTACTTCGCCATCGCGTATATTTTTCTGGGATTCATGATCTATAACGCGCTCCCGCTCATAAGCAGCTATCGAACCGGGATCAAGCTCCGGCGCCCGGACAATGTGCTGCTCATACTGAACACGGCGCTCAGCTCGGCGACGATGTTCCTGGCCTTCAGAATCTTGGGACTGTGGGACCAAACCGGGCTCATGGCGATTCTGTTCTGCGCCGCCTACCTGCTTACAGCCGGAATCGCGCGGAAAAAACTCAAGGCAGAGACTACTTGTCAGGCCCTTTTCTATATCACAGGTCTGACCTACGCGGTTCTCGCGATTCCGCTTCAACTCGACGCCGCGTATCTCTCTCTGGGCTGGCTTGTGGAGGGCACACTTCTGTTAAGCTATGGGATTTGGGCCGAGAAGAAAGCCTTCCGCAGAGCGGGGGCCGTCATTGCCGCGCTCTGTCTCTTCGCGTTTTTGACATTGGATTTTTTGCTGGGCGGCCCGTTCTTCTTTTATAAATACCTCTTTATGACCCTGGCGTCGGCGCTGATACTCTGCGCCCTTGTTCTAAAAAACAAAGCCCACGCGGGCGCCGGCATGTTTTTTAAATGCGCCTCTATAATCAACCTGTGGCTGTTCCTCATGTACGCCGTTTTTACAAAAATTCAGCCGGCGCTCTCCGCCGCTATGGACGCCTATTGGCTGGGACAATATTTCGCGGCCCTAATCGCCGTGACGGTCAGTCTCTGTTACGCCTATATCATCGTCCGGCTGAAACCCATCTCCGGCCGGGCTGTCCGTTGGATCGGCGCCGGCGTCTATACCCTTGCCGTTTTGAGTCTGCTTATAATAAACACGGAAAACGCGCGGATTTACTCATTTGAGTATTCCGCGGCGCTCTCCGCGGCTGGAACGGTTTTGATCGCCGCCGTCAATCTCCTTGCCGTTTTCGCGGTGCGCGATCTCGTTTTGCGGCTGACCCTCGGGAAGAAGCTGGGCGTGGAATGGTACCCGATCATTTTGTCGGCTTTCTTTGTTTTTGTGACCGCGCAGAATCTCGTCGCCGCGTTTGACCTCTCGCTCAACAGCGTCGCGGTCACCGCTATTTTAGCCGCGACGGCGCTGGGCTGGATCATATTCGGATTTGCGAAGCGGTATCAATACATACGCTTGGCGGGGCTCGGATTATCCTTCCTGACGGTAATCAAGCTTTTTGTCGCCGATCTCAATTTCCTGAGCGCGGGAGTCCGCGTCGTGTCCTACTTTATGCTCGGCGCCGCGCTCCTCGCCATCTCGTTTGTCTACCAGTATTTCAGCAAAAAACTGGACGCTCCGAAAGGAGGCGATGGGGCTTGAGGCGCATGAAGTTATGGGTGTTAATTTGCGTTAACTTGTTTTTGCTGTCCGGCCTATGCCTTGCCGCCGACGGCGGCGGCGGTATCGCCGAAAAGTTCCGTTACGCGGCGGTTTTGACCTCTGAAGAAGGCGAAAACTACACCTCTGTCAGACTGACGCCGGAGATCATCGGCAAGTCCCGAAGCGATCTCGCGGACTTGCTGCTCGTTTCGGACGGACAGGCGGTTCCGTATTTCATCAACAGCTATTCTATCGCGAGAAATATGTCGGTTACGGTTTATGAGATGGATTTGGCGGATTCGTACATAAAAGACCCTTTTCAATATCTTGATTACAGATTGTCGCCGGAACCCTCGGGCGGCAGCGATATTGCCGCGACTTCCATAAACATAGCGGCTTTCGGCCAATTTGTGAAGGACATCGCGCTCTACGGGAGCTATGACGGGATGAATTGGGATTTTGTGGCCGATGATTCGATATTTCAGGTGGAGGGCAGCCAAAAACTGTCCGTTTCGCTGCTCCCCAGGGAAAAGTACACATGGTACAGATTCCGCGTCTCCGGCGGCCAGGAGCCGGTCTCTTTTGACCGGGTCTGGCTTGAGTACAGCTTGGATACCGTTTCCAAAAACGCTTTTGCTGAGACACTGACGCCCCCGATGACCGTCCGCCAAGACAAAAAGACGACGGTAATCGCCTTGAACGGGCTTCGGAACCTGACGCTCACGGACATTGAAATCAAGACGGACAGCATGTTCAAGCGGAACGTATCTGTGAACGGCGTCTCCCATACGCTTTACAACCTCGTTTTTGGCGGAGAGCGCTACCGCGGTCTGACCCTGCCGATGAACAGATACCAATGCCCGTCGGATCAGCTTGAGATCCGCGTCGACAACGGGGACGACGTTCCCATTGAAGTGGATTCCGTCACGGTTTCTTATTTGACATACGATGTGGTATTCCAAAACACGCGCGCGCCTGTCACGCTGTACTTTGGCGGCAACGGGATCTCGGAGCCCCCGCGATACGATATCGCGAGTTACAAAGAGCACATCCTCGCGGAGGGCTACGGCAGAACCGGCATCAGTGAAATTACCGGGCAGCCGGTCGAACCCCCCCAGGAAGCGGCTCCGCCTGATTATACCCTGTTTTTCAACATTACGATCATCGCCGCGGCCGTCCTGCTCGCGGCATTGCTGGCCACGCGCCTAAAAAAAGTCAAATAAGTCTGAGGCGGCAGAATGGCCCGCCCCCTACGATCCCGCGAATGACGCATCCGTAGGGGCGGCATTCTGCCGCCCGTCTTTGAGAGACGCAGATTACCAAAGCGAGAATTGCCGCATATCGGTAAAACGCGTAAAACTATCACATTTTATTATTTAATGAATCCTAACGGCCGCTTTCCTCTGCCTGAGTATCCGTATCCGCGTTCCAAAAATCGCCGCCGCGCCTACCGACAAAATCAATCCTATTATCGAGACAAAGATCAAGTTTCTCGCAGTTGTGTGAGCCGGGCCGGATTCAGTGACGGGCGCGAGAGTGTCGCGTATGGTTGTTCTTTGCAAAATGAAGTCGATGTTTACAGACTGCCCTTCAAAAACCGCGTTGATCCTGTGAGTGCCCTCGGCTATTTTCTCCAGCCGCGCTTCCGGAATTGTCAGGATGGTGCTGCCGGAGCGAACTTCGTAATCCGCTCCCGGCGTCCAGATCGCGCCGTCGAAATACATTCCTTGAAATACCTCCATAGGAACATCAATACGAACGATGAAAGGCCCCGTGCCGTCATAATCAATGGTGTAAGCTCCCGTGCCGAGAGCCGCTTCGTTTCTGGTTTCGATTTCTTCATTGCTTGCTTCATCGGCTATGCTTTGGGGCGCTGCGGAAATTGGCGCGGGCGCTTCCGGAACTGCAGAATTTGGCGCGCTCGTTGTTTCGGGTTGGCCGGCTTGAATGGATGACGTTTGTATACCGGCGCCGGTGCTTCCGGAGTTGGCGCCGGCGTCTGTGCCCAAATCGGGATTCCTGTTCACAATGGAATCGGCAAAGCTGCCGTTCCCGTTAACGCGCGGGCTTGCGGCGAAGCTATTATCCGTCCTGGAATTGCTGCTTTCTCCTGAGTTGCCGTTACCACCCGAGTCACTGTTCCCGCTGCTTCCCGCAGAATCGCCGGGCTGTTCCGACGCAATGGTGGTTGGTGGTTCGGATGTAGGCTGCGGCGCGGACGTGGGCTGCGGCTCAGACGTGGGTTGTGGCTCGGATGTGGGCTGTGGCTCGGATGTGGGCTGTGGCTCGGATGTGGGTTGTGGCTCGGATGTGGGCTGCGGCGCGGATGTGGGCTGCGGCGCGGATGTGGGCTGCGGCGCGGATGTGGGCTGCGCTGCCGGAGTCGGCGTGGAATCCGCCGCATGATCTGAGCTGGGAACTTCCACATCGTCTTTATCATCGGACAGAGGCAGCTTTACCTGGAATTGTTGGGCAGTCACCTTCTGCACGCCGTCGATGCTGAATTCGGCGGCGGCGGTATGAACTCGTCCGTCGTCCAAACCCGGCAGTATCCGCGCCAGAAGTGTGACCACTGTGCTGCCTGATTCGGCGGTATAGTCCGCCTCGCGTATTAACACTTCCCCATCCAGCCAAAAGTGTACGAAATATGTAAAGGTATTCTCGCCGGTCGGCGGGTCCGCTATAACAAAAAGTTGGTCTATTTGTTCTGTGACCCAATAATTACCACTGATGGCCGGATTGGCCGGGTTACCGATGTGTGTTTCAACTATATAATCATTGATCAGGGAAGTCAGTATCGAATCGTCCGGTTCGTTCACGGTAACAGTAATGAGTTG